>JAPUHZ010000149.1 GCA_027297485.1 Deltaproteobacteria bacterium | reverse complement strand
AGGAAGAGGCCATTTCGACGGGAGAGCTGATCCGCCTGAATGAGAAAGTGCTTCCGGGATGCTTTTATTCCCGGTCTCATCCCAACGACGTTGCCCGGACAGAAAGCCTGACCTACATCTGCATGAAGAACAAGGATGATGTCGGCCCAACCAACAACTGGATGGCTCCGGAAGAGGGCTATCGGCGCGCGGGCGAGTTCTTCAAGGGAGCCATGAAAGGGAGAACGATGTACGTCATCCCCTTTTCCATGGGGCCTCTCGGTTCACCGATAGCGAAGATCGGCGTGCAGATCACCGATAGCCCTTACGTCGTATGCAACATGCATATCATGACTCGCATGGGGGTCAACGTGATTGAAGCCGTCGGACCTGAAGGGGATTTCATCCCTTGCCTGCACTCCGTCGGTGCTCCACTCACAAAAGGGCAAAAGGACGTTTCCTGGCCTTGCGCCCCGATGGAAAAGAAATACATCAGTCATTTTCCTCAGGAGAACCTGATCTGGTCTTTTGGCTCCGGGTACGGCGGCAATGCCCTGCTGGGAAAGAAATGTCTGGCGTTACGTCTCGCCTCTGCCATTGCTCAACGAGAAGGCTGGATGGCGGAGCATATGCTGATTCTGCGGCTGACAAACCCTGCGGGGAAACAATTTCATATCGCTGCGGCTTTTCCCTCGGCGTGCGGCAAGACCAACTTGGCGATGATAGTGCCTACCATTTCAGGGTGGAAATCTGAATGCATCGGCGATGATATCGCGTGGATGAAAATCGGTCCAGACGGGCGTCTTCAGGCTATCAATCCTGAGTCAGGCTTCTTTGGAGTAGCGCCCGGTACCTCGTATCAATCCAATCCCGTGGCAATGGATACGCTGAAAGAGAACGTGATCTTTACGAACTGCGCTCTAACGGACGACGGCGATGTCTGGTGGGAAGGAATGGATGGCGCTTCTCCGGCGCACGCGATCGACTGGAAAGGTCGTGATTGGACTCCAGACAGGAAAGAACCGGCAGCCCATCCGAATGCCCGCTTCACTGCTCCTGCTGCTCAATGTCCGGCTATCTGTAGCGACTGGGAAAAACCCAGCGGAGTTCCAATAGATATTTTTATCTTTGGCGGCCGCCGGGCAGGTGTTGTTCCATTGGTAACCGAGGCATTCAACTGGGATCACGGGATCTTTCTTGGGGCAACGGCGGCCTCGGAAACCACTGCGGCCATTATTGGCAAAGTCGGCGATTTACGGCGTGATCCCTTCGCCATGACACCCTTTTGTGGCTACAACATGGCGGACTATTTCCAGCATTGGTTTGATATGGGGGATAGACTGGGCGGCAAAGCGCCCCGCATTTTCTATGTGAACTGGTTCCGCAAAAGCCCGGAGGGTCAATGGTTGTGGCCGGGGTTTGGGGAGAACAGCCGCGTGCTCAAATGGATGTGCGAACGTCTTGAGGGCAAGGCTGGCGCCCGGAACACGCCGATAGGTTACTTACCCAACGAGGGTGACATTGATCTTGCGGGTCTAACCCTCTCGCCGGAGAACATTAAGGAACTACTGAAATGTGACCTGGAATCCTGGAAGGCCGAGGTTTCCGACATTGAAAAATTCTTCGCAAAGTTCGGCAACCGTCTCCCCGAACAGTTGAAGAAGCAACTCCGCGAACTAGTGGCGCGCCTGGAGTAGGTCGGCGTCACGTTGTCTGGAGATCACCTGGGATATACACTGCTATCTGTCGGGGTATCCCGACTTTATCTCTGCGGGTGGGGAAGTGAGCGCCAGGGAAATTAAACGTCTCATGCAGGAGCGCTATGTAGTAACTTACGGCGAGGAGGGCCACTGGAGCCACATCAAGAGCTAGTTTGGCTGATTCCTGAAACATTTAAACCAACCAAGGATCAATCCTTGTCCTCATAAGGGCAGTTTGTGGATAATCGGTACCTCCAGAGTGCAGTTATAACCATCGCGACCCTAGCCGGGCTTGAGCTGATCTCGCGTTTCCTGGTTCAAGTCCCGCCAGTACCTATTTATTTGGTCGTGGTCGCGCTGTGTAGCACCATGGGAGGATTGCACGGCGGAATTCTTAGCGGTCTTATGACCCTCGCCCACGCTTCCTACTTTTTTTCCGATCCGGGGCAACTCTTCCGCTTTGATCCAGACAATTTGCAAAAGGTTATCTTGCTAGCGATAATCACCCCGTCCATAGTGCTCCTGGTCAGCACTCTCAAGCTCCGGGCAAATGCCCGGCACCAGGAGACCTGGAAACTCAGAGACGAGCTGGAGGCACGTTCCCAGGAGCTGTCCGAGCTTCAAATGACGAAGGAGATCTGCGTGCATATGCTTGCCCATGAACTACGGCATCCCCAGACGGTTTTTATAGGTTTCACGGAGCTCGCACGTTCCCGAGCCGAGAGCATCGGGGAGACACAGTTAGTGAAGTCTTTGGTGCGGGCGTCCGAGGGCTACCATGAATTGAACAGGATTATCTCCAACCTCCTGGATCTCATCAGGCTCGAGGAAAAGAAGATGTCCTTGAAGCAGGAGGAGTTGGATCTTTCAGTGCTTGTCGATGAGAAGATCCCCCTATTTGCAGGGATTCTCAGGAACAGACACATTGATCTCAAGTGGAGCCATCCCCTCTGGTTGCCCCTTGTGAAAGCTGATCAGGATCTCATTGGGCGTGTCATCGAGAATTTGCTTGCAAACGCGGTCGAGCGGACTCCCGTGAATGGTGTCATCCAAATCGCCGTCGCCACTGCCTTTGGGCCAGGGATTGAGGTCATGGTGAAGGACTCAGGCGAAGAGATCCCGGTAGGAGAGCAGGTGAAGCTCTTCCAAAAGTTTGAGCAGGTAGGCTCATGGAAGCTGGGGAGACGCTCAAGCTCAGGCTTGGCGCTTGTGGTTTGCCAGATGGCAGTAGAGGCGCATGGAGGCACGATCTGGATAAAAAGTCGGCCTGGGGGAGGCAGCACTTTCATTTTCCGGCTACCGATGATCTCTGCATAGAGATTCAGGCCTTATATTGGCTGGTAAAACACCGACGCAGACTAAATAAAAATTTTCTTGCTTTGTTTTTTTAATTAAAGTAACTTGGATTCATCTCCCGAGGTTTAGAGTGCTGCATTGTAATGCTTGGAACTCAAAACTCCCAACTCAAGACTGATTGATGGCAACCCTAGACGATAATCTGCGTAAGGTCCCGCCGCAAAATCTGGAGGCAGAGTCCTCAGTCCTGGGCGGCATTTTACTCGAGAACGACGCCATCCATAATGTCCTAGAGATCCTCACGCAGGAGGATTTCTATCGGGAATCCCACCGCAAGGTCTTTCACGCCATGAGAGAGCTTTCCGACCGCAATGAGCCGGTCGACCTTATCACGCTAAGCGAATTCCTGAAGGGGCGAGGGGAGCTCGATGCCGTGGGGGGGGCCTCCTACCTCGCCTCACTCGCCGATTTGGTTCCTACCGCCGCTAACATTGCCTACTATGCCCGTATCGTAAGGGGAAAGGCGATCCTGCGCCATCTCATTAATGCCGCCACGGAGATTGCCACCAGGGGATTTGAAGAGCAGGGCAACGTAGATGAGTTTCTCGACAGGGCCGAGAAGGTCATCTTCGACATATCGGAAAAAAAGGTGAAGTCGTCCTTTGTCGTGATCGGGGACATGATTAAGGACTCCCTCAAGATGGTTGAGCGACTCTACGAGCGCAAGGAGATGGTCACCGGAGTCCCGACAGGATTTAAAGACCTGGATAAGCTCACCGCGGGGCTCCAGCCCTCGGAACTCATTGTCATAGCAGGAAGGCCTAGTATGGGCAAAACTGCTTTTTGCCTCAATATCGCAGCCCATGCGGCCTTGGATGCCGGCATCGGAGTGGCTATTTTTTCTCTAGAGATGGCCAAGGAGCAGTTGGTTCTCAGGATGTTGTGTTCAGAGGCGCGGGTGGACAATTCCAAGATTCGGTCAGGCTATTTGGCGGATCGTGAATTCCCCAAGCTGGCCATGGCTGCCGGGAGATTAAACGAGGCCCTGATCTATATTGATGATACCCCCGCCATTTCTGTCCTTGAACTCCGGGCCAAGGCGCGACGCCTGGTGAGAGACAGAGAGAAAAAGGTGGGTCTCATTGTCGTCGATTACCTCCAGCTTATGCGCGGGGTGGGGACTGCGGGCAACCGCGAGCAGGAGATCTCGGAGATTTCCCGTTCGCTGAAAGCGTTGGCCAAGGAACTCATTGTCCCTGTCATCGGTATCTCACAGCTTAATCGCCAGGTCGAGAGCCGTAAACCCCCAAAACCGATCCTGGCAGATCTGCGCGAATCCGGCGCCATCGAGCAGGATGCAGACGTGATTGCCTTCATCTATCGGGACGTAATTTATAACGAGAACACTGATGAACCTAATGTAGCTGATATTATTGTCAGCAAGCAGCGGAACGGTCCCATAGGCACCATCCGCCTGGCCTTCTTTAAAGAATTTACCCGTTTTGAAGACCTTGCCAGGCGCGAGGAGTATTACGAAGAGGCGGAAGAGGGCTGAGCAACCGCCCGCGCCATAAAACTACGGTGTCCTACTTTAATCCAGCCCTCAAGCACTAACCACCGGTCGTCTTTGCACCCCAACGCTTCCTTGGCCCCGTGTGCTCAGTTTTTTTCGTGCTGTAGATCGCAGTTCAAAACACCGATGGCATGTAGGGGTTTGCCTAACGGCTAGATGAGCTGCCGAACGGAAGCGAGCGCAGCTCAATCTGTTGGTTAGCATTCAATACCAAGAAATCCCTCTGGCGAAACTGCTCGATCCGGAGCCTCTTTTAACAGCTTCAAATCGGTAGTCACAACTTTTGTATTAAAGTGCTGTGCCAGCACCACAAATTCAGCATCGTAAGCAGACAAAGCCGTCTTTTGTACGAAATCCAAAACGGCTTCGGAATTTACAGCATATTCTCTGTCACTCACCAGCCTTTCCGCCTTGCTCATTGTAATCTTGGCTTGCTCGATCACCATACCCTCATGACGCATATAAAGGGTCAAGATGTTCCGAAATTCCGAACGCCAAAGAAGCGGCACAGCCCAATGACTATCACGACAAAGAACTTCTTCGGACACTTTGTTCCTATCGCCTGGAATAAGTAGATAGGCTATCAGGTTGGAATCGGCCACTATCATGGCCGCCCGGTTCGCTTCGCTTCTTCAAGAAGGTCATCGGTAAGCCGACCGGGCAAGCCCTCACGGTGTTGGCGAATCTCCACCAGATAGGCATCCACGTCGACCTTGCGTGGCATAACGGACGACGCAAGAATCGCCAACACCTCCCGGTTGAGACTCCTGCCGCTGCGTTTCGCCCGCTGCTTAAGGGCTTTGTGGATGTTCTGCGGGATGTCTTTCAAGGTAATGGTTGCCATGTAACAACCATATCACAACCATTTTGGTTGTCAATAGAAAATGAGGGATAACGGGGCGCGGGAGACTCCATCCTGCGCCCAGATAAGCGGATGGGCAAAGCCCAAGTGAGCAACTCCACCACTAACCCCAACTGTCTCAATTGTCCACTGTTTGCTGCCATCATCCTTTTCCCTTCAACTCCAGGCGTCCCTGCTTCCATCTGGCGCCAATCCCGGTTTCACTTCGGCCTTACATTCTCCTAACATCTCCTCCGCACGCTTTTCTCCAAACTCAGCCACCATCTGACCCCACAACTCGGAATTACGTATCTCCCTCTGAAAGTTTGCTGTCAGACGATCGGAAAACTCTGTGACAAAACTTTTCCTCGATCGCTTCCGTTTACCCTTCAGTCGTTTGGCTTTGCCCATGACTGATCTATCTAATTCCTGATGATGCAATCATCATTCGTCCAACTATTAAGTGAACTGCTGCAGTCTATTTTCATTACCTTTCCAACCCGGTAAAAGCAAAACTAGAAACAACATCGCTACTTAGGCAGGCTATGTGAAGGTTTATTTTCCGAAAAACACTGCGCCGGGGTGAAGTGTATCCGGGCTAACAGACCGCTTCATAGCCGATCCACCGGACTGTAAACACCACCCCCCCTCGATTCAAGACATATGTGTAGATCATCGTGGTGCTTACCTCCTTATGTCCTAAAAGCTCCTGGACCGACCTAATGTCATACCCATCTTTACTTTTCAACGTACAAAGCCCAATGATGTTAGTATCTTAACAGAAATTCCTTAATTTATTTGTTTACCTTATTTTTATCCCTCTCTCGATGAAACCAGTGGATCTCCTTCTGCAAAGGTTTCAGAGTCAGGCCGACCTTTATCCACCAGATTAAGAAAGATATGAGTCATAGAGAGAGTTGCTCCTCAATTGGACCTAGATTGAAACGGCAAATAAAAGCTGCTCCGCTGCGGGCGTCTTTTTTGAAGCCAGGCGGCATTATCTCATTGCTCCGGGATCAGCTTCCTCGAAAAGACTCCTAACTATCTGGAGATTTCACATAATCTGTCTCAACTGTTTGACTGGGCTTGATCGGCTGCGATAAGTGTTAATTCTACCGATTCAAATCAACAAGAGGGAGACCCGCATATGGAGGAAGCAATCGAATGGAAGTCGGAAATAGGAAGGACTTGAAAGAACATTATGGCCCACTATGACATGCTGGTGATCGGCTCCGGCCCTGCCGGCCAGAAAGCAGCCATCCAGGCCGCCAAGCTTGGCAAAAAAGTGGGGATTATAGAACGCAGGGAAGAAGTGGGAGGGATCTGCATCAACACCGGGACAATCCCCAGTAAATCACTACGAGAAGCGGTGCTGTACCTCTCCGGCTTCAGACAGCGCAGTCTTTACGGGGCGAGTTACCGGGTGAAGCAAAAGATCACCATGGAGGACCTGACATTTCGGTGTAATCATGTCATGAAGGCCGGACAACACGTCATCCAGAACCAACTAGCCAGGAACAACGTGGACTTCATTACCGGAACCGCAAACTTCGTGGATCCCCACCGCCTGGCCATCCAACAGACCCGAAAGACCATCGAGCACACCGCCGAGTACATCGTGATCGCCGTCGGCACACAACCAGCCCGGCCTGCAGACATTCCATTCGATGGGAAGTCAATCATTGACAGTGAGGAGATCCTCACAATGAAGCGCCTCCCCAGTTCATTGACTATCGTGGGTGGTGGGGTGATCGGATGCGAGTACGCTTCATACCTGGCTACGCTTGGGATTCAAGTTGTCTTAGTAGATCGACGGCCACGTTTACTCGAATTTGTAGACAGTGAGATCATCGAGGCGCTGCAGTATCACATGCGTAACCTTGGGGTGACCCTCCGTCTCAATGAGGAAGTAGTCGCCATTCAGAAAGCCGCAGACAAGCGGGTAACCATCCACTTAAAAAGCGGCAAACGGATTATCGCTTCTACAGTGATGTACTCAGTCGGCAGAATTGGAGCAACCGCAGGCCTCACCCTCGAACGCGTCGGTATTCGACCTGATGAGCGAAGCCGGCTCCAAGTGAACAAACATTACCAAACCTCTTTCCCCCACATCTATGCTGTGGGAGATGTGATCGGATTTCCGGCCCTGGCTTCCACATCCATGCAGCAGGGCCGCCACGCTGCATGCCACGCGTTCGGCCTCCGCTTCCAGACCGACACGCGTCTCTTGCCGTACGGGATCTATACCATACCCGAAATTTCTATGATGGGACGGAATGAGGATGAGCTGACACGTAACGGTGTGCCTTATGAGGTGGGTATTGCCCGATATAGGGAAATTGCGCGAGGGCAATTGATCGGTGATACAATCGGGATGCTAAAATTGCTCTTCCACAACAAAACTCGAAAATTGCTCGGGGTTCACGCCATCGGCGAGGGCGCTGCAGAGTTGATCCACATTGGCCAGGCCGTCATGGCCTACGGAGGTAAACTGGACTACTTCGTGGAGAATGTCTTCAATTACCCAACGCTTGCAGAGTGCTACAAAGTGGCCGCCTTAGATGCCCTGAACCGCTTCCCCCGCTCCCGCCTCCCGGATTCTCTCACTACCGGTCACCCTGACACCCCTTGATCAGCCTGTTGAAAAAGGAGTTTTTCAAAACCCTTGTGATCACCTAACCGTCATCTTCAAGGTTTCTAAAAACGTTTTTCAAAGGCTTAAATCGGCAGTGGTGGTAAATGGCGGGCGAGGACAGAGAAATCTCCACAGAGTGATTTCTACGAGAGATCAGTGACTAGGGCTAGTCGACCTTTTCCTTCTCCGCCTGCTGCTGGAGGCTTTCCAAGTCTTTGATCGTGTCGAGAATATTCGGTATGTCCTCTTCGTTGAGGAACTGGGCTAGATAGCGGGAACAAATCCCGACCTTTTTTAAGAACTCTTCCTCTTTCATGTCTTCAAGGATAGCGAATTTTCTCGGGTGAGACAACAAAAGGTTCAGCCATTAGGTTCTCTCCGAGACGATTACCCCATAGTTGAAACGCGGACTGGGCGGATCTTGTAAATAACCCGGACCTCCCCCGGCTGGCGAAAGGGATACTTCTCTTTTCCCAGATATTTCTTGGCCAGAAGATCGATGTGGGCATCGGCCCCTTGCTCAGTCACCTCTTCCACCTCACCGCGCACCGCCAAGTGGCGGTAAGGGTTCTCAGGGTCCATAATAGAGAGGGCCACCTTTCGGTTCTGCCGCATGTTCTTGTCCTTGATCCGCCCCTTAGCCGTGTTGATACGGATATGGGTCCCATCGTAATCGCACCAGACGGGCGTAACCTGGGGGCTGCCATCAGGCATTACAGTGCCAAGATGGGCAAAGGCCTGTTTGATAAAGAGATCTCGATAGTTCTCCGGAATCGTGGTTGCCATACTATTCCCTCCTTCATACTTAATAACAAACTCCGTTGTTCGGAAAGCTTTAACAGAAGTAGTCAGTTAACTGGTATAGGTCATCGATGAGAAGATCCGGCTTCGCCCCTATAAGCTCCTCCCTCTTTCCCAGACCGTAGGTAACCCCGCAGGTACTGACCCCTGCCCTTTTCCCTGCTTCAATGTCCGTGCCGCCATCGCCAACGATAAGGGCCTTTGCCGGATTAACCCGAAATGCTGTAAGAACTTGATTCAAGGGTTCAGGATCCGGCTTTTTCCGAGGGAGACTGTCGCCGCCGAAGATCGCATCAAAGGAGGCTTCGATCCCCAACCCCTTCAGCACCAAGACGGTGAGGCGATGGAGTTTATTGCTGACGACCACCCTCCTTTTTCTCCTGAAATAGTCGAGGGTCTCTTTAACTTGCGGATAAAGCACGGTCGTATCCAACAAGTGATTTTCATAGCGCTTGAGAAACAGCTCCCTCGCCTCTCTGAACTTATGCTGGTATTTTTCCGGCAGGCAGCTACGGATCAGGTGTTCCACCCCACGGCCAACATGACCATAGATCAGCCGATCTTGCAGAGGCTCCAGGTCGAAGCGGGAACGGACATAGTTCACGGTGTTGGCCAAGTCTTGCCCTGTATCCGCAAGGGTCCCATCCAGGTCAAACATGACAAGATCTATTTCCCTTTTCCTGTTCAAATAATTAAGTCCGAAGATAGACTCAAAGAGTTACCCTGTCAATAAAAGAATCCGGGGGTATATCAAAAGCCTACACAGGAAGTGAACACGCCTAAGAAGCGAAGGAGTGGTTTTTCAAGAAGATCTCAGCATCCTGACGGCTTAAAAAAACCAGCCGCACCTCCTGAACGGAAGAGTCAGAACTGAGAAGTCTCGCTATCGCAAGAGAGGAAACTTGAGCCGCTTCATCAAGGGGATAGCCATACACACCTGTGGAGATGGCAGGGAAAGCAACCGTCTTCAGCCCCTTCTCCGCAGCAAGGCTTAAAGAATTGCGATAACAGGCCGCCAGTTGTTCCGCCTTCTCTTTCCCCCCTCGGCCATAGACTGGACCCACGGTGTGAATCACATGCTTTGTCGCCATCTTACCTGCGGTTGTTATAACAGCCTGTCCCGTTGGCAACCTGTCAGGATACTGGGTGCGCCGAATCTTCCTGCACTCCTTTAAAATCTCCGGACCACCAGCACGGTGGATTGCCCCGTCCACTCCTCCACCACCCAGCAACGAGCTATTGGCCGCATTGACGATCGCACCCGCATCCTCTTTTGTGATATCCCCCACCTTTACCACTACCCGCCCTTTCATAAATCTCTTAAGTTCTTCCAAAGAGCCTCCTCTCACGCTGACCCCTCACCTCTTGAGATCTTCCTCCCACTCCATAGGGAGCCTATGTTGTTTCTTGGTATTACACTCCTTGCAGGCAGGGACTACGTTGCCTTTAGTGCTTTTACCGCCGCGGATGATCGGAACCAGGTGGTCCATAGTGAGATCTTTTGGTGGGAATCTCTCTCCGCAATAATAACAGATCCCATTGGCGCGCTTCCGCTTCCACCACTGACTGGAACGCAACTCCCTGGCCCTCTGCCGCTCGCGCCGGATCTTTTCTTCACTGACGGATACTATGAAAGGGGTAGGCTCCATGCTTCACCTTACTCCGAACCCGAAAACTACTTTAACCAACGCTTCAGCGATTTAAGATAGACCCCGAAACCGACAGAAACCAAGAGGTAGAGAATGCTACGGGAAATGGCCCATAAATTCCCCGTGTCGAAGTAGTTGCGGAGCTCCCAGAGGGCGAAGCCGAAAAAGAAAACCACAGCGGTCGAGATCAGAATCTTATGGGCCGTCAGTAAAGTCATAGCGCTCGGAGTTTCTCATTATAATGAAACACGAAGATGTTATGGAGCGCAAGGAAAAGTCCAGGCTCGCCGAAATAGTTTTTAATCCCAAGAGGCATTGCGAATTAAGATAATCCTATTATAGGATTCTCAGCAACCTTGATGAATGGCAAAAGTAGAGGAGAAACAACGATGAAGCGAGAAGCAGTCAGGACCGATACCGCCCCCAAAGCAATCGGTCCCTATGAACAAGGAATCCGAGTCAATGGTTTTGTCTTCACAGCCGGCCAAATCGCTCTCGACCCCAGTACGGGCAACCTCACCGAGGGGGACATAGCTGCCCAGGCCCGGCAGGTGCTCGAGAACCTCAAAGAGGTCCTGAAGGCTGCAGGCTCATCCTTGGATCAGGTTGTAAAAGCAACTATATACTTAAAAGATATGGCTGATTTCCCCGTCGTGAACGAAGTTTACGCGGAGTATCTAGGCAGCTCCAGGCCGGCCCGGTCCACCGTGGGAGTAGCCGAACTTCCCAAAGGGGCCCTCATCGAGATCGACCTTGTCGCCGTTATTTGACAGGATACATGCCCACGAATTTCAACTTGGAAATAACCTTATAGGCTGCTGGAGTGGCAGCGTTTGCTGGGAAAGTAGTCCTTGTCAGAGCTTTCGTAACCAATTGATATTACACGTGATTCTGCTTTGAATGGATTTTAGAGCTGTCCGGGATAGGCCGCCAGCAATGGCGCCGCCTATACAGCTCACTTAATAGCCTTGTGTACTAGACCCGTAGCAAGGCTGGACTTTTCTGCCAAGTCGGACTAATCTCAACAACAGGTTGTTGTTATGGACACTCAGCCCATAATCGAGACATTCCGAAAACTGCCACAGAACGAAAAGATCCGTCTGGTCCAGGAACTTTGGGACGAGATCGCCGCAGAGGCTGCCCGTCTGCCTCTCACCGAGTCTCAGCGCCGCCTTCTTGACGAGCGGATTCAGCAGCATGAGCAGAACCCCGATGACGTCGAAACCTGGGAGAAGGTAAAAAAAGACATCCTCGGCGATCTGTGACCTACCGTCTCGTTGTCAGACTACAGGCAAAGTTGGACCTGCGCCGAGCCAAATCTAACTTCCGCTTCAGACCGCCTGCTCGACAGTGGCAGTTGCAGAACTTCCGAAAGGAGCCCTGATCGAGATCGACTTTGTGGCTGTTATCTGACAGGATGCCCATCCACAAATTTTATCTTGGAAATAACCTTGGTTTCAATCTGGCCCAAATGTGATCGGGTAGCGCGGTTGCATACCAGCATAGGCCTCGGAGCAGATTGGAGCGTCGAACAATTCAATACGCGAAGATTAAACTGAATTGCTCTTCCTTCCAATTCTATGATGGATTGCACTCAAGCATTAATGGAATTGGACAGAACAGTTATACTGTCTAACGAGCATAGTCTTTGCAGGGAAACACCTGCGCAGTCAAGACGCAATTGAAGAGATGTCATGACAGCGGCACTCCCCCCGCTCTTTTAATCGCCAGTGTGTCACAGGCGAAAATGAGTCACTTCTAGATGGGCTCGGAGCCGCTCTGGGCTTGGGTTTGCGCCGGATCAGACCCCCAGGACTCAATTAAAGAGCTATTGAATTGCGTCTTGAGTCAGTTAGTTGCCTTCCTGAAACAGAAACGACGGCCTGTTGTGGACCGCCGGAGACTCAAACTCCATACCCGCTGATTAAGACTCGATTCTAATCGTCAATCACCGCCTACACCTCACAAAAACTCCCAAGAAACTCAAGCCCTAATAGTCACTTTGTTTGGTGGTTATTGGGAAGTGTCGGCCCCAGTTCTCGGACAGCACGCATCTCAATCAGCAGGAAGAAACAGGGGAGGTGATAAACCAAGGGACCCTGATCCCTAGGAAATAACCTGGCGTGAGTGCTTCACTGGGTGGGGTTGCGGGCCGAAAGTGAAGTTAACGACGTTGCCGTTGCGGTCCTTGCCCTTGCCAGTTCCTTTTCTCGGTTCGCTGCTGACGTATGTTCCCGATGCGCTCATGCCATTGGTGCAGAGAAGCGACCACGAGCCAGTATGTGGTTCGGGTGTCTCGTACTCACCCGATTCGTGACTCCACTCCCCGGTGCATTCGCCGGATTTGCCAGGAAGGGCAAACCATATGCGTCCGCTACGGTTCGTGCTCGCAGCAAGAAACTTTCCGGTAAGGTTTTCCTGGATGCCCTCCCAACGCGCCTTGAGAGGTAGTTCTACTCCCTCTTCAATACCCTTTCCAGCCTTGGCGGCTTTGTAGCCTGCCGGCGGTTCAGGAACTTCGTCGGCCTTGACCCCAACTGCACTAACAATCTCAGCGACGCGCTGGTCCGAAAGGCTCTCTCCCTGGGACCCACAATAATGCCCGAAGATAAGCTTTGTTCCAGCAGAACGGTGTTCCCGGGGGTCACCAGATGTATCCCACGTCTGAGCAAAAGCAACACATTGGATCGGACCCACGGAGAATTTCTGGTAATCCACCGGCCCAAGGAGGTTTCTTTGTTTGCCCTTTTCCAAGGCTTTCACCTGGCCCTTTTCACCGAATCTAAGTCCCTCAACGTAAGTG
>JAPUHZ010000148.1 GCA_027297485.1 Deltaproteobacteria bacterium | reverse complement strand
TGGCCGCGATGCGAGGGAAGCGCCAGATGTTGCCCGTTCCCACAGCCACACCGATCATCGAGATGAGCAAGGCCCATCGGGAGCTAAACTGTTCAAGACGTTGATTGGCCACAATGGTTATCCCCCAGAGCCCTTTTATCTTATTCTCCTCGCTGAAGTTGTCTAGCCATTATCCTCTTTACAACCTCCTGAAATAGTGGTTGGTCGCCAAAATAATCATTTTAGAGGAGACCCTGACGCTTGACCATGATCCAGAACAAGCCTATTGTTTGAAGTTGTCATCTCACTGCGAGTGGCCATCAATGAGTAGAATACTCCTCTCTCGAACGGTGTCTCTGGTTTTTCTCGCTGTTTCCCTAGCGGGCTCGCACTCCATTGCAAGCGAAAGAGACGAGGCGTTTAAAATAATAAATGAAGCCCGCGCAGCGGCAAGAACAGGCCAGTACCCGGAGGCATTGGACAAACTTGAGGAGGTTACCAGCTTTACTGACTTCAGCAGGCAAAAGCTGGCAATGGCCATCGCACACAACAACATGGCCGCGATCTATCTTCTACAGAGAAATACTCTTCAGGCCCTCAACCACCATTATCAGGCCTTAAGGATCTACAATGAGATTGCCCACCGAAACGGGATTGTTGCCACCGGCAGGCAAATCGATGAGATCCTGGCACAACCCGAGACAGGTAGCGAAAAAGCCCCGCCGGGATCCACCAGACTCCCTGTGTCGAAAATATCAGCCGAGACAAGACAAAAGCTTCTCAACGAGGCAATAAAGCGCGTGAGGAATCGGATCAAGACACGGCAGGCAAAAACAAAAGGAGGCGAAACTGTTCCGTCTCAGGCTTCCAGGAAAACCCCAGCCCCACCTCAGGACCCTCTCCTCCCACAAAGCGCCAAGACAGAATCGGCTAAGGACGTAAAGCAAGCGGAATACAACACCTATCTCGAGAAGGTCAAGAGGAGCGTATTCCGCGCTTGGGAACCAGCGCAGGCGAGCCGAAATAAAGAGCAGGGAAGGGTTGTTTTAGAATTTACGATTCTTAGAGATGGTCGCCTGGATAATATGCGCATTTTGCGCTCATCAGGATACCCTTCCCTGGATCGGGAGGCCCTGCGCGCCGTCAAATCGGTGTCCCCCTTCAGACCTCTTCCGGAGCGAACCGGCTCATCGCTCAGTATTCGCTACACCTTTAATTATAGCCTGAATTAAGAACCACACGAGATCAAAAAACAGACAAGCCCCTCACTTCAAGGGACCTGCTTGGTTAAACTCTATTCGTGTGATTGCTTCAAAGGCGTCCTGATTATTGGGATCTATCTTCAACGCATGGGCATAGCTAGCATCTGCACGCTCAAAAGACCCTAGGATCTGGAAATTCTTACCCTTAACGGCGAAGACCTGTGCCAACCAATATCCCTCTCCGCACCGGAGAGATTCCGCAACGTCAAGAAAATTCAGCGACTCCCGGTAATTGGAAAGGCGATGGTGGGCACGGGCCAGATAGTAGTGACTATAAGGATTGGTGGAATCGACGGCAATGGTCTTTTCAAACTGCTCTAGGGCCTTCTGATATTCTCCAGACCCAAGCAACCTTCTTCCCTCTTCAGTGAGTCGAAGCGAGGCCGCACGCCGCGGTGTAGTCTCTGGGGTAATCTTGGCTAACAGAGAAGGCTCACCAACCAGGATGGAAAAAGCCTCTTGGCTTAGTGCTACCGCAGGTCGCTCCTCCCCTTGCACGCTCGGCAGGGCTTCGTCGCCCACCCCCAATTCCCCGAGCGGTGCTGCGCTTTCCCCTTCGGGCTCTGCCGGCAAAGTCCCCTCTGTACCAGTTGGGGCTACCCTAGCCGGAGGAGAACCCATCCAACCTGGAGCGATCGGGCGACTCTCTTGCAGATCCTCCTCTTTGATGTCACTCTCTGTCAGCAGAAGGAGACGAGATCTTTCTCCACGCGGCAGAGAATACTCCAGAAAAAATAAACCCTGTCCCACGGACCTTCGCTCGTGGCTTTGAGGCGCGGCCAGCGCGGAGTAATGGACCGCAACTCCACAGGAGAGAACTCCAGAACATTTATCTCCGCACTCACGTGCAGGGCATCTTGTCACTCGACCTTGAGGCTCTCGAAAAGTGGTAGGGGGAAAAGTCCGAAAGTCACGTGGTGCGGCAGATACCCGGGACAAACCGAAGTTAAGGACAGCAAGAAGCGTTATGAGGAGAACTCTCGAAACCAACTTGAACCTCTGACTTAACTTTGCCCACAAAAACAGTCCGGCTCAGGATATATCTCCACAGGAAGATTATCTGATAAGTTAATCCTATGTCAATCCATCCGTCGGATAGTCTTAGTTTCCTCATCGTTTTCCCTAAATAATCAGGAGTGTTGCATCTTGAGATTAAGTATATTTATTCCACGATGGACCGTCACCTGGAGATGATGAGACTGTTTTCACGAGCAGTTTTGCCAAATTTCACTTAACAATTTCTAAGGACTTACGCCCTAAAAATCCATGGTCATTCTTCTTGCCCTGGGGGCAGCGTTTGGCTTCGCCGTCGGTCAGATCTGCGTCCGAGTGGGTCTTAAAGAGGCCACTCCCATAACTGCCCTCTCCATTTCGATCGTCACCATGATCGCAGTTGTATGGCCGACCCTTGGACCTTTTATCATTTGGGATGCCCCTTCGCCTTCGGGCCTACTCCTGTTTATGCTGGCCGGAGTGATTGCCCCACTTTCAACACAGCTCCTTCTTTTTGTTTCAATCCCTCGAGTCGGGATCTCCAGGGCGTCCCCCTTACGGAACACATCACCCCTCTTTGCCAGTCTGCTGGCGATTGGCCTTTTGGGGGAAAGATGGACTCTACCCATGGCCCTGGGCACACTCTTTATAATAGCAGGGGCAAGCCTATTGGGAATGCGTGAATCGGGTGCGCCCAAGACATTTCAAAGGCGCTATCTTCTGCTGCCTCTGGCAGCCGGATTTCTCGGTGGATTTTCCAGCCCCATGCGCAAATATGGCTTCTCCCTGCTCCCCTCCGTGCCGCTGGCAACCTGTGCTGTCCTGCTGGGTAGCCTAATCAGTCTTGTTATTTACCTGGCAGCGACTGGTAGATGCAAGGAGCTGATATTGAACCGCCGTACCTTCCA
The DNA here is from genome assembly GCA_027297485.1 of Deltaproteobacteria bacterium. The sequence goes on along the minus strand of JAPUHZ010000148.1, from coordinate 271 downwards.
GTGGTTCGGCTTAACCGGACTCTGCTCAGGCATGGCCATAGCTGCAAACCTCGCGGCATTGGAAAAGGGCAATGTTGTGATTGTCTCCCCCCTCATAGCAACGGTGCCGCTTTTTACCGTTCTGTTGAGTTTTTTCTTTCTGCGGGCCTTTGAGAGAGTTACCCTAAATATCGCCATTGGAGCAGGATCGATCTGTCTCGGCGGGATATTACTGATTGTGTTCTAAAGCAAAATAACCGCCACCACCGTTGCAACCGCAAACGGAATCAAC
>JAPUHZ010000147.1 GCA_027297485.1 Deltaproteobacteria bacterium | reverse complement strand
ATCGGCTGGCCAAAGGGGTGGAGTTTCTCCTCAAAAAAAATCGTATCAAGCTCTTTATGGGCACAGGCAGCCTTTTGGCTGCTGGTGAAATTCTGGTTCAAGGAAAAGAACAAACCAAAATCTTATCCCACAAGATACTCCTGGCGGCAGGAAGCAAGGAAAGGCTACTCCCCGGACTAGAAATTGATGGTGAAACCATTGTGACGAGTCGCGAAGCGCTCATACGAAAAGAACTTCCAAAATCGATCTTGATCATCGGAGGCGGCGCCATCGGGGTGGAGTTCGCCTACGCTTACAAAATCTTTGGGGCAGAGACCACCGTGGTGGAAATGATGAACCGGCTTTTGCCTGAGATGGATGAGGAATTGGGACGCGAACTTGAAAGGGCCTTTAAAAAGAAAAAGATTCGCGTTCTCACTCAGACCAAGTATAAGACAATTCGACGGGAGAAGGGTGCCGTAACGGTAATCGTTGAAGGCAAGGACGGGAAGGAAGACTCTCTTTCTGCCGAACTGGTCTTAGTGGCCGTAGGCCGGGCACCAATGACAGAGGATCTCGGATTGGAAAAACTTCAGGTCCAAACTGACAGAGGATTTATTAAAGTTGATGATCAATATCAAACGAGTTGTAAAGGAATATACGCCGTAGGCGATGTGACAGGTCCGCCCCTACTAGCACATCTTGCCTCTGCGGAGGGAATTGCCGCTGTGGAAATGATGCTAGGACATGACAGGAAAAAAGTGGAACAAAATGAGATTCCTGCCTGTGTCTACTGCCAACCGGAGGTGGCAAGCGTCGGATTGAGCGAAAAACAGGCCAAAGAAACAGGCCAGCTGGTCAAGGTCGGAAAATTTCAGTTTCGTGCTGCAGGCAAAGCCGTGGCCACAGACCATATTGACGGTTGGGTAAAGGTGATTGCTGGGGAGGACGGAAGGATATTGGGTGCCCAAATGATCGGTAAGGGAGTTACAGAACTGGTGGCCGAAGTGGGCATGGCTCAACATCTAGGAGGAACCGTGCGTGACATGGGCCAAACGATCCATGCCCACCCTACACTCTCAGAGGCCCTGATGGAGGCCTCCTTAGCTGCTCTGGGAGAAGGCATCAACTCTTAATGACATGATGATCAACTCGACCTGGGTATAGCGAACCTTGACAGGGAGTTGCCTATCTATAGAATGGGCTGATTCAATGCTATCCCAGATTTGCAATGTTTTGGAGAACTTATGATAAAAGTCTCAGGTTTGCACAAGACCTATCCCGTTCAGCAGGGCGACGTACACGAGGTGCGCGCCGTCAACGGAATTAGTTTTGATATCCCCACAGGTTCTTTCTTCAGCCTTTTAGGTCCCAGCGGCTGTGGCAAAAGCACTACACTACGCTGCGTGGCAGGCTTGGAGAAACCGGAAGCGGGAGAGATCATCATCGGAGATCAAGTGGTGTTTTCTTCCGAGAAGAAAATATTTGTTCTCCCCAACAAGAGGGAGGTCGGCATGGTCTATCAGTCTTATGCCATTTGGCCTCACATGAACGTCTACGACAACGTGGCCTTTCCCTTGCAGGTCAGGTGGAAAAAGCAACCCGCAAAAGAGATCCGGGAAAAGGTGCGCGAGGGTTTAAGAATGGTAGGTTTGGAAGGCTTCGAAGAACGTCCCTCGACTCAACTGAGCGGCGGCCAACAACAGAGAGTTGCAGTAGCCAGGGCACTCGTGCAGGAGCCTAAGGCCCTTTTGATGGACGAGCCGTTGAGTAATCTTGACGCCAAGTTACGCGAACAGATGCGCGTTGAGCTGGCAGAGCTACTCTCACGATTAAAGCTGACAACACTCTATGTAACCCATGATCAGTTGGAGGCGTTTACTCTGTCGCAGGCCATTGGTGTGATGAACGACGGGGTGATCGTACAGAAAGGTGTCCCTCTGGAGATTTATAATCGACCCACGAGCCGATTCGTCGCCGACTTTGTCGGGCTGGCGAACTTCTTCAAGGGCAAAGTGGCGGGATCGCCGGATTCAAAGAGACTGGCGCCAGTTGACACCTCCATAGGGAGGTTAAGCTGTCTAATTCCGGATGCCTTAGAGGCGGGAAACGAGGTCATTGTTGCGGCCAGGCCAGAGAATATCCAGGCCAGATTGGATCGTCCCGGTCCCGATGAAAATTATATTACCGGAAAGATTGAAAGCGTTACCTTTCTCGGGGCTACCTGTGATTGTCGGGTCCTAGTTGGGGAAGAGATCATACGAGTCTGGCTCCATCCCATGTCAGGTGTGGCCAAGGATCGCCAAGTCTTTTTACGATTCCCGGCTGAGAGTTGCTCGGTCATCGGGCTTAACTGAGGAGAGCATGCACGTTTATCTGAGTTAGCTGAATTTTTAGGTCAACGAGAAAAGGAGAAATGTTATGAAGAGTTATCAATTGTCGTTCATTTTTGGCGTGGCGATTGTTTGCCTCGCACTTTCTGTGGGTTCGCCTGGCTTCGCCCAGCAAGACCTGATCGAAGGGGCGAAGAAAGAAGGAGAAGTGGTGGTTTGGGTCCATACCATGGCCAACCCCAATCAAGTCATCAAGCCTTTTGAGAAAAAATATCCCTTTCTAAAGGTCAAATTCTGGGATAGTCGATCCGCCACGATGATTGCCAGGATGATTGAAGAGGCCAAGGCCGGTAGGTATTCACCTGATGTAGTAACCTTCGGTGCCAGGAACTGGCCCGAATTACTGGAGGCAGGTTTACTCAAGGAACAGGAGTGGCCGGCCCATGTTAACAAATGGCCGTACCAACCCAAGCACGGTTATTGGCGTCTTCACGCTGCAAGTTTAAGGCTGCCGACATACAATAAGCGACGTATCTCCCCCAGCGACGCCCCGAAATCATGGGAGGACCTCAAGGACACCAAGTGGCGGGGAAAATCCGTCATGAGTACCTCCGGAGGAGACTCTTTGCTTCTCTTTGGTTATCTGTGGCGAGACAAGGGGGAAAAGATCAATTGGGAGAAGGCCAAGGCGTACTGGGGTGAGGTTATCGATAACACGAAGCCTCGTGTCGTTCGTGGTTTCTCCGCGCCCAACGAGCTACACGCCGCCGGCGAGTTTCCGCTTTTTCTTCTGAACTCCACCAATGTGGCCCTGCGCATGATAGAAGCGGGAGCTCCCATCAGTATCGTTCCCATCAAAGAGACCGTCGGGAGCAGTTGGGGAATCAGCATACCCAAAACGGTTCCGCACCCGAATGCTGCCAAGCTTTTTGTTAACTACCTGCTTTCACCGGAAGGTCTGCTGAGATATTCCAATGCGAACCTTGCGCCCGTCTACGATCCTGAGGTAGCCAAGAAGGCAAAGGCCAATCGTATGCTCAAAGAGCTAGGGATCACGTGGTATGCGGCGCCCCAGGACATTTTTACTGCAGAACTCGTGAGAGAATCCGTTACCTGGTGGGGAAACAAACTAGGGGTGAGGAGAGGACGGAAGGGGAAAAAGAAAAGTCGTTAAAACGAGAAGGGCCGGGCATCCGGCCCATTCCTTTTCAAGTCAACCAGGTTCAGGATAAAGAGGGGTAAATGCCAGCTAATGTCTTAGTGCGTCAGAAATTCGCCAATTTTGTTGACTACCGGATGTTTGTCCTTATTCCAGTGGTGATCCTGGTCGGCATGATGGCTGGCATGCCCTTCTTTTATCTTTTGTGGAGCAGCTTTAAACCCATCTCTTCAGGGAATCTCTCCGACTTTTCGCTCAGTAACTTCACACTGAAAAATTTTGAATACGCCTATTCGGATCCGGCTATCTTCACCATGCTCTTTGACAGCTTTTTCTTTGCGGGTGGCTCGATGATTGTGGCCCTCCTCATCGGTGGGACCATCGCCTTTTTAGTGGAGCGAACCAACACCCCCATGCGCAATCTCTCCTATGGACTGATGTTCATCCCTCTAATCCTCCCTAGCCTCTTGAAGGCCATTGGTTGGATCCTGCTGATAAGCCCGAACATCGGTGTGATTAATAACATTTGGTATTCGTTTGGTTTCAGCGAACCCTTGTTTAATGCCTATACGATCCCAGCCATGTTCTGGGTGGAGGGGCTCTCCATGTCGCCGCTGACCTTCTTGATGTTGGGGGCCGCCTTTAGAGGGATGGATCCTTCGCTAGAAGAAGCCGCGTTCACGTCTGGCGCGGGTAAGATTATAGTCTTCTCTAGGGTTACCCTAAGGCTTATGGCTCCAGCTATTGCAGGTGTTTCGTTACTGCTGTTTGTGCGCGGTTTGGAGGCCTTTGAGGTCCCCCTGGTTATGGGATCCGGGGAGGGCATCTTGGTTTTCAGCACCACCATATTCCTCTCGGTCAGGGAGGTGTCCCCACCGGATTATGGTACTGCCTTCGTCTTGAGTCTGGTGTTGATATTCTTCGCGATAATCGGAGTGACGCTATATCATCGGGTCATCAATAAATCTGAACAGTATGCCACGGTGACCGGAAAAGGTTTCCGTCCACGAATCCTTTCTTTGGGCAAGTGGCGTTGGGTAGCAGGGGGATTCATTCTTTTCTTTCTTTTTGCGTCAACCGTCCTGCCATTTCTGGTGCTACTCTGGGCTTCTTTCATGCCCTTTTATCAGTCCCCTTCAATGGAAGCCCTAGAGGTGCTCACTCTCAAGAACTACCGGGAATTGTTCGCCGATGGTCTTTTCTATCTGTCGCTAAAAAAT
>JAPUHZ010000146.1 GCA_027297485.1 Deltaproteobacteria bacterium | reverse complement strand
CTTCGCCTGTGGGGTAACCAATCGGTTTTCTCCCAGATCCGTCTCTTTAATGCTGTCCCCTTCCAGCATGGCCTTAGCAGGCGATGCCAGGCTCTCACGGACTGGGGGGATACTAAGCGTCCCCTTAGGTGCCCGCCTCATGGGAGTGCGCCGGGCTAAACTACTTTCACCCAACTCTTGCTCTGCAATGATGCTCTCAGTCAGAATCGGTTTTTGTGGTTCCGACACCTTCGGGGAAGGAGCGGCAATAGGAGGAGACGGGGTCGCCTTAGGTCGAGGAAGACTCACTCGGGGCCGTGAAGCCCGATAAACCTTAACCTGCCCACAGGCCTGGAGAATCCCCGAAAACAGGACCCCTGCTAAAAGCAATCTGGCGGCTAGTGTCATGTGCTTGCTCTTTACCAAGGACACATTAGTCTTTATACCACCGATGATTTAGAATATTAAACTGCTCATCCCCGCAACGCTTAATCTAACACAAATGCGAACCGGTGCTCAATATCATTGAAACCATGCTGCCGCCTCAATGGTGCTGTATGGCTCATCTGCTTCGTAGCTCCGCAAAGTCGCCGCCTTGTCCCATCTCGCCAGGCTCCCTTTCATCATTCAATGTCCGATGTTAAAGTCGTTGGTGGATCCTGTTATGAACTATAAGTATATTGAGCATTTGCATACGAAATTTGCTGTTACCGATGAGGCTAAATCATTATTTCAGAAAATTACCAAAACGCCTACAGAAAAACGGGAAGATATCCTAAAAGACATGGATACTTTGGTAAGGATTGCAGGATGGAGCACCGCACTCACGGCATTATACCGTCAGCAGGTTAATAGTGGATTTGTCCTATCGGACCCACTGAAACTCAAGCACAAAGCAAACAAAGAGTTCTACGACCCTGACACTGGTATTACTTTTCGTTTGCAATGGAATCCTGATCGAGAGCTTAGAAAAGATCACCGACACCTTAGAGAACGGGGAGTTATCGCCCTGCATGGTGATGAGACCCGCTTCGTTAATCGAGACAAGAATGGCATCCCTTGCTATCTATGCAAAGCAAATATCGACACGCAAAACCCGGGAGAAATTTTGCTCGCCATTGAGCTTGCTGAGAAACAATTCTATCTTGGCGCAAATTTTGCCTCACTAACAACCAATCACTTTACTATAATGAACGCTAATCATAAGCCTCAACGATATCACGAAGATATCCCAAGAATACTAAATGAATTTGTAGATCTAACAGAGGGGCACTTCAGGACATTATTCAATGGTCTGGCAGGGGCGTCTATTGAAGGGCATGAACATCTCCAGGCAACCACTGAAGAACTTCCCGTTGAACGAATCAGGATTGAAGATAAGGATGTGATCTATCAACGCGACGATATCAATGTCTTGAGACCGAAATATTACGTTCCCCTTTGGCTGGTTGAGGGGCAAAATAAGACAAAAGGCGCGATCGCGGCGGATAGAATCATCCGAGCATGGCACAGCTTAAATGCGCAAAATCACACTGTGAATATCATATCTAGTAAGTTTGAGGATGTATTTCGAATATTTGTGATTTTGAGGGATAAAAGGAAGTTGTCTGCGAGAGGGAAAAAGGGGGCTATGGGAGTCTTTGAGACAGGGGGGAATATTGTCCTATCTTATGGTCCAACGGTCGGCGAGAAGGAGCAGATAAACGAAGAACATACTTTCGAGAAGGCAAGTCTTGAGAAGATAAAAGAGCTGCTGAAAGAGATTTCCCCTGAAGAGCGGAGCTGTTCCCTCCTAGCTGACGTGATAAGTTGACCCAATACGGGAGTCTGACATTATACCGAAGCTTCATCCATTTGTTTCCCGCGCGGTCTCTTAGCGCCCAGGACTTCTCCGCCCTTTCACCACTAGACATTCGCCGCGGCCTGATCTGCGAACCAGAGGAGTTTTCCTTCCTGGGGTTTCACCCGTTGGGCAGGAAGAGGTTCAGAGCCGTGTCCTCCTTGAAGCAGATCTCTTAGAACTCCTGCCTTGTTTTTCCCGGCAACGAGAAAAAAGATATTGGCACTGTGGTTCAACACCGGCAACGTTAGGGTCAGGCGATGCGCCTTCAGTTTCTCTACGTAGAGCGCTGTAACCAGACGGTTAGTCTCCTCTACGGCGTGGCTACCCGGGAAGAGCGATGCCGTGTGCCCGTCTTCTCCTAAGCCCAAGAGAATCAGGTCAAATCGGGGAAGATCCTTATCTGAAAGTTGGAAGACTCTTTTGAGCGTCTCTTCATATCTTAAGGCTGCAAGTTGTGGATCCTTCTCTCCCTCCATACGGTAAACATTCTCTACCGGAATGGGGACCTTAGAGAGCAAAGATTCATGGACCATGCGATAGTTGCTCTCAGGATGATCCGCTGGAACACAGCGCTCGTCCCCCCAAAAGAAATGGACTCGAGGCCAAGGGAGCTGTTCCTGAAACTCGGGTGTGGCTAGGAGAGAATAGAGATTTTTAGGGGTGGAGCCGCCGGCAAGGGCCACGGTAAATCGACCCCTGGAGTTAACTGACTGATCCGCCATGCGTAGAAACTCAGCTGCGGCCTTCCGGCTTAACTCTGAGAGATCTCGAGAAATTATAATTCCGGCCCGCTTGATTCCCCTACCCTCCCGAACCGAAAACCAGCATAATAGGCTGCTCCTCGTAGCGCCGCCTCATCATTCAAAACTACCTGCACGGGGATGTCAGAAAGGAAATCGGCAAATCGGCCCTTGTCGGTAAAGGCCCGAATGAAAGCGCCATCCTTCAGTTTCTTTAGAATCTTGGGGGCAATGCCCCCTCCGATATAGAGCCCTCGAATCGCTTTAGCCTTAAGGGCTAAATTGCCGGCCTCTGCCCCATAGAGGGAAACAAAGAAATCAAGCGCTTGGACACAGATCTCAGCCTCCTCAGCCAAGGCAACCTCTGATATCACGGCACACGGGTCTCTCCCGGCAAACCTTTCCCTTAACCAAGGCGGCTCTTTAAAATGATTGGACTCTTTAAGAAAATAATAGATATTGAGAAGTCCGGGACCGGAAACGACTCTCTCAAAGCTCACATGACCAAAACGAACAATCAAATAACGAAGGAGTTCGATCTCGATCGGTGTTCGTGGTGCGAAGTCCGAGTGGCCGCCCTCCGAAGCCGAGGGGCGATAGCCACTGCCATCCCAGAAGAGGATAGCCTCCCCCAGGCCCGTCCCCGCGGCGATCAGGGCCATATTCCCCTCTCGCTGGGAGAGTCCTTCATTGAGAGTCACAAATTCGCCAGCATCCAGAGTCAAAACTCCATACCCAGTAGCCTCGAGATCGTTAATCAACGCGACCGGGCCAAGGCCTAGGGAACGCGAAATTTCCCGTACATCCAGCACCCAGGGTAGGTTAGGGGTCTTACTCTTCCCGTCTATGACCGGGCCGGCCACTCCAAAACAAGCACTCCTAATCTGAGCGGTGTTATCCTGCAAGAATTCCCCAAGGAGAGGCTCCAGGCCAGGGTAATCTTTGCTCGCGAAGGTTTTTTTAATACCGAGAGTCAGTTTGTCTCCCTGAACAGAAAAAAGAGCTAGATTGGTTTTGGTGCCCCCGATATCCCCCGCAAGAATCGTCTTTTGTGTCCTCGCCAATGGATCCTCATTTCTTAGTGACACTGATTACCCATCAATCGGACCTACCCTCCCGCCGGACGTTCCATATGACCACCGAATTTCTTCCGCATGGCCGAGAGCAGCTTCTCTGCGAATGAATTCTCCTGCCGGGAGCGGAAGCGCGTGTAGAGGGCTGCTGAGAGCACATCCGCAGGGACCGCCTCTTCAATCGCAGCCAGGATCGTCCAGCGCCCCTCACCGGAATCCTGAACAAAGCCCGAGTAGCCAGACAACACCGGGTCCTCCAGGAGCGCCATCGCACTCAGGTCAAGTAACCACGACCCCACAACGCTGCCCCGGCGCCACACCTCAGCAATGTCGGCGAAGTCCAAATCATAACGGTGCTCTTCAGGCAGTTCTCTGGAGTTCGCATTCCGTAGGATGTCAAACCCCTCTGCATAGGCCTGCATCAAACCATATTCGATGCCGTTGTGGATCATCTTGACGAAGTGGCCCGCCCCCGACGGCCCACAGTAGAGATACCCATCCTCGGCTGTCCCCCCTTTCTCCTGGCGTCCTGGAGTGCGCGGAATGTCGCCTCGCCCGGGCGCGAGGGTCTTAAAAATGGGGTTGAGGCGCTTTACCACTTGAGATTCCCCACCGATCATCAAACAGTAACCGCGATCTACCCCCCAGATACCGCCACTCGTTCCCATATCCACATAATGAATCCCTTTCTCCTTCAGAGATTTTGAACGCCGCACATCGTCTTTGTAAAAAGAATTGCCACCGTCAATAACGATATCATCCGGTTCCATGCGCTCGCCCAGCGTATCAACCGTTTGTTCTGTGGGGTCTCCCGCCGGCACCATGATGCACACAGCCCGAGGCTTGCTCAGTTTGCTTATGAGATCCTCTAATGTTGTCGCGCCCGTTGCGCCCTCACGGACCAACTGGTTGACATTTTCAAGCTCCCTATCAAACACAACGCACTGATGGCCACCCCGCATTAAGCGACGTACCATGTTGGCGCCCATCTTTCCTAAACCAACCATACCTAGCTGCATACCTGCCGCTCCTTTCTGAAAAAAACCTCTTGGCACCAGCTCGATCAGAGAAGCTGGGGACTGACTGGATCTTCACGCTTCGCTACGCCAGAGCCCGTTTCATTGCCGCTTCCACTATTGCTAAGCCTGCCTCTACGTCAGGACCCAGATGAACACGCAACACACGTCTATTCCGCTCAGCCAGCACCCGAAAGTCACCCCGGGCCTGCGCTGCCTTCACCAAACCAAATGAATATTTCTGTCCGGGAACAGACAGGTCTAACGCGCTGTCGCAGGTGATTTGTAAAAACAGACCCGTGTTCGGTCCGCCTTTATAGGCCTGCCCTGTGGAGTGTAGGAAGCGCGGGCCAAATCCGACACACGTTGCCACACGCATTCTGTCCCGAACAGCCATGCGTAGTTTCTTTAGCCATTCCTCGTGGACTTCGTTCATCTGGATAAAGGCCAGGATTGCAAAGTAATCCCCGACCTGAAGCCGCTTTAGGTGCGCCCGGAGGTACCCCGCGATCGACCGATCATCTCCCGCAGCCTCTGCGAGTGATGCGGCGTTTCTCTCATCGGTGAATAGCCCCAATCCACTCTCCTTCAGAATGGCGGCTTCGGCCGGGAGCGAGCCTTTCTTCTCATATTCAGCCGTCAAATTCCGTGTCGCCACCTTGCTCTCTTCCACATCCGGTTGGTTGAAGGGATGGATACCTAAAATCGATCCCGCCACCGCCGTCGCGATTTCCCAGCGAAAAAACTCCTGGCCCAAATCATAGGGGCCTTCCATGGAGATACGGACTACGGGCTGTCCAGCCTGTTCGAGGGCCTTGACCGCCGACTCCTGCGATGGATCCGGGCCGGATTCCAATCGAACATAGACAAATAATCGATCGTCGCCATACACCTCAGGTGAACCCAAAGGCTCCCGATCCACCGGGATCAGTCCCCTCCCCTCCTTCCCGGTCGACTCTGCGAGTAGTTGCTCCAACCATGCGCCGAAGCTATAGATACCAGGTGAGGCGACAACGGTCACTTTATCGCGCCCGTTTTTGGCGAGGACACCTAAGATTGCGCCCAGGACTACTCCGGGATTATCTTCGGCCGGGAGGCAGGCCGAGCAAGAGACCGCCATCTCATCGGCACGGTCCAACATCTTAAGGGCGTCCACACCCATGACGGCTGCCGGCACCATGCCAAAGTCCGACAGGGCTGAATACCGGCCACCAATGTTAGGATTGCCATAATAAATGCAGCGGAAGCCGTCGCTTTCGGCAACTTGTTCCAGTTTCGATCCAGGGTCTGTGATGGCTATGAAGCGATTACCGACCTTGTCAGCGCCAACCACGTTCTTTACTCTCTCGAAGAAGTATTGCTTCAAGATTTTCGGCTCCAACGTGGTGCCCGACTTGCTCGAAACGATGAAGAGTGTATGAGCTAGATCTACTTTGTTCTCAAAGGCCTTGATTTGGGTTGGGTCGGTCGAATCGAGGACATGCAGCTCGGGGTAACCGTTGATCTTGCCGAAAGTCGCCTTTAGCACTTCCGGGCACAAGCTCGAGCCACCCATTCCCAGGAGCAAGGCATCCGAGAATCCCTCAGTTTTCACCTCGTCCGCAATCTCCTGCAGGCGTTGACTGTGCGCCAATTGGTCCTCGGTGATCCCTAACCAACCAAGCCAACTGCCTTCGTCCGAGCGCTTCCACAAGCTGGCGTCACGCGACCAGAGCCTTCTCACCTTACCGGTGATCCGCCAATCTTCCAGCGTCGCCTTGACCTGGGTCAAAAGATTCTCAGGTAGAACGTATGTCTGGCGGTTGATCTTCGCACCCAATACCAGTTTGCACTTCATGTCTACCGCGTTTAGGAGCTTGTCAAACGCCTCGGAAAAAAGTCGCACGCCGTTTTTGAGCAATTTGTCGGTGACCTCCGTCATGGAGATGCCCAGCCGCTCGAGCGTCTCCATTGTATCCTGTGCCGCTTTGAAATCTTCTTCGAGGCTTGGACGGGGAGACCCATGGTCCCGGAATGCATCAAAAGTGGAGGGCGGTATGGTGTTTACCGTATCGGGACCGATAAGCTCCTCAACATAAAGCACATCACGGTAATTGGGATTCTTGGTGCTTGTACTCGCCCACAAAACTCGCTGGGTACACGCCCCCTTACTCACCAGTGCCTGCCAGCGCTCACCGTGGAAAATCTCTTTATACCGTTGATAAGTGAGCTTGGCGTTGGCAATGGCAACTTTACCCATGAGGCTCCGCAGCAAGGCGCCTTCGCTCGCGCTGGCTACGGTCTTGAGCCGAGCCGCAGCAATGGAGTCTATTTCTGCGTCTATCCGGCTGATGAAAAAGCTGGCTACGCTAGCGGTTTTGCTTATGTCCAGCCCCTGGGCTGCTGCCTTTTCCAACCCGGCAATGTATGAGATGGCCACGCGTTCGTAGGTATCCAGTGCGAAAAGGAGGGTAACGTTGACATTGATCCCCTCGCTGATGAGCTGCTCGATGGCAGGGATACCCTCGGGAGTAGCCGGGACTTTAATAAACACGTTCTCGCGCCGGACGGCTTGCCAGAGCCGCCTTGCCTCCTCAATCGTAGCTGGGGTGTCGTGGGCCAGATACGGCGAAACCTCCAGGCTAACGTAGCCGTCTCGCCTGTTCATTTTTTCATAAACCGGCCTCAAAACTTCCGCGGCGTCCTGAATATCACGAAGCGCCAGTTGCTCGTAAAGCCCCATGGCGCTTAATCCTTTTTGTTGCTGTAAGGTCTCCAGGGCGTCTGCGTAGTCCGTGCTGCCGATAATGGCCTTCTCGAAGATGGCTGGATTCGAGGTGATTCCTCTCAACCCATCTTCGTCCACCAAACGTTGCAACTCACCGCTGGTGATCAGGCTGCGGCGAATATAATCCAGCCAGACCGACTGGCCGTAATCCTGTAACTCTTTCAATGGGTTCATGCTTTTTTCTCCCTTTCTAACCTCGCCTTTGTCAACTGTTCTTTGGCTGCGGCGACGACGGTTTCCACAGTAAAACCAAACTTCCTCTGCAGTTCCTTCAGTGGCGCCGAGGCTCCAAAAGTCTCCATTCCGATGCTATGGCCAGTCGCTCCAACATATCTAGCCCATCCCAGAGTTGACGCTTGTTCTACAGAGACTCGCGCAACAACCTCAGGGGGAAGGACACCGTCCCGGTACCCCTGGCCTTGCTGCTCGAACAGCTCCCACGAGGGCATGCTCACGACGCGAGCCTTGATGCCCCCTGCCTTCAGTTCCTCGTAGGCACGAAGACACAGCCACACTTCGCTGCCACTTGCTAAAAGAAGGATTTCCGGTTTTCCGTCAGCGTCGGCCAGCACATAAGCTCCCTTGGCAAGAGCAGACGCCGGGCCATATCTGGAGCGATCCAGCGTCGGCAATGGCTGTCGGGAAAGCACGAGAGCGACCGGTTCGTGACGTAACCGAATGACCAAACGCCACGCTTCCAGGACCTCATTGGCATCCGCCGGCCTTATCGTGATCAGCCCGGGAATCGCTCGTAAGGAGGCCACGTGTTCGACCGGCTGGTGGGTCGGACCGTCCTCGCCCACACCAATCGAATCATGCGTAAAAATATAAATGACCGGAAGCTCCATCAGCGCGCTCAACCGGATCGCGGGACGGCAGTAATCGCTAAAGATCAGGAATCCGGACCCATACGGCCGGACTTTACAGAGCGACAACCCGTTTAAGATCGATGCCATCGCATGCTCGCGGACGCCGAAGTGAAAATTCCGCCCGCCATAATTCCCGACGCCGAAATCACCCGCTCCCGCAAAGGTCAGGCGGGTTTTGGTCGAGGGGGCCAGATCTGCAGAACCACCCATCAGCCACGGAAGATTTATAGCCAGGGAATTGAGCACCTTCCCTGATGCATCTCGCCCAGCTATCCCTTTAGGATCCGGCGGAAATGTCGGCAAATCTCTGTCCCAGCCCTCGGGAAGTTGGCGGTGCTGCATTTTGTAAAGATGGTCGGCCTGCTCCGGATAGTGCGTTTTGTAGTCGTTAAATTTTACCATCCAGGCCACACGCAGCGTCCGACCGCGCTTGCCCATCACCCCTTCAAAATGCTCGCGGACTCCTTCAGGCACGAGAAACTTGGCATCCTCCGGCCAGCCGTAACCCCTCTTAGTCAGCCGGATCTCTTCTTCGCCCAGCGGTTCGCCATGGGCTGCGCTGGTATCTTGTTTGTTGGGCGAACCATAGGCGATATGGCTATCCACAATGATGAGCGTAGGCCTGTCATCGGTGTTCTTGAAAGTCTTAAAAGCTCGTTCGAGCATTTCCAGGTCGTTGGCGTCACCCACGCGCGTCACATTCCAGCCGTAGGCTATAAACCTGGTTGCCACGTCATCGGAAAAGGCCCAATCGGTGTGACCTTCAATGGAAATCTTGTTGTTATCGTAGATCCAGCACAGGTTGGACAGTTTAAGGTGACCCGCCAATGATGCCGCCTCGCTGCTCAACCCTTCCATCATGCAGCCATCGCCGCACAGGGAGTAGACGTCGTAATGCAACATCTCGAAGCCAGGGCGATTAAAATAGTTGCCCATCCACCGTCCAGCAATGGCCATTCCTACGCTAGTGGCCACGCCCTGTCCTAATGGACCAGTTGTCGTCTCCACGCCGGAGGTCCAGCGGTACTCCGGATGGCCGGGACATTTGCTCTCAAGCTGGCGAAATCTCTTGATTTCATCGAGCGTCACCGACAGCGCACCGAGCGTTTCGTACAGGGGATTTACTGCCTTCACGCTGCAAAGATGGAGCAAAGAATACAACAGCATCGAAGCGTGGCCAATTGAGAGGACAAAGCGATCCCGGTTCGGCCAGATCGGATCGTCGGGGTCAAATCGCAAAAAACGCTGCCAGAGGCAATAGACCACCGGCGCCATCGCCATGGGGGTCCCCGGATGGCCGGAGTTGGCCTTTTGGACAGCATCGATGGACAAAGTGCGAATCGTATTGATACACAACTCATCCATCGACAACTTGCTCATGACCGGGGATCTCCCTTCCGAGCAGCTTGCCATTTTATATCCCAACTACGTGCCTCTGAGGAAGACATTTTTTCAGTTCCTTTGCCGCTAGCGAGAAGAGTCATAAAATCGCTTCAAGTGGAACGGAGATATACCGGCTAAAAACAGCAGCCTCAGCGCCCACATCTTAAGAATAGTACGCCATACACCTTCCTTTTCCCAGCGCCGCGCTGATGTCACCACCTGACTCCTCAGACAAGCCATTCTGCCCTTAATTTTAAGCGCCCGGGAAAAAGCGATATCCTCCATCAACGGGATTTCGGGAAACCCTCCAACTTCTTCGAAGATCTTCCGGCGGACAAAAATAGCCTGGTCTCCTGTAGCTACGCTAGTCAAGCGCGAGCGCATATTAATCAAAGCGCCGATCAACGTAAAGATCCAGCCTCTCCTATCCAACCTCACGTCGAACCGTCCGCCTACGTACCTGGAATCCTTTAGGGCAGCCAGGATATCCCCCATGGCAGATGAGGGCAGACGGGTATCGGCGTGTAGAAAAAGCAAAACATTTCCTTTGGCAACTCTTGCCCCCTGATTCATCTGTTCCGCCCGACCACGTGAGGAGGAGAGGACAACGGCCTCCGTTTGGGCCGCTAGTTCCCGCGTACAGTCTGAACTTCCTCCATCCACTACAATGACCTCCTCAGTCGCAAGAGGTCTCAGAGCCTCTAGTGCCGAGGCTATGGTCTTCTCTTCATTAAGGGCGGGAACGATAACAGAAATCTGCATGATTTAGCGTCTGCAAAAGAAAATGCTTCCGGAATAGGCGACTACCTTCTCCACGCAAACCACTTCTTGAACATTGCCTTCACCCTTGGCGTCAGCTTCTCCCGCATGTACGAATCCCCGATCCTCTTTAGCACTTCAGTCTGAGTGGGATAAGGGTGGATGGTGGAGGCCAGGGCGCCTATCTTCTGTCCCGTGGTTATGGCTAGGGTCAGCTCGCTGATCATTTCCCCGGCATGGCGGGCAACAATGGTCCCACCCAGGATTTTGCCTCTCTTCCTGTCGTAGTGGACCCTTGCCAACCCCTGCTCATCGCCGTCCAGAATGGCACGGTCAACATGATCGAGTGTTTCTGTAAGGGTCCCAACCTGGTAGCCAGCCGCCTGCGCTTCCTTTTCGTAGTATCCTACATGAGCGATCTCCGGATCCGTATAAGTACACCAGGGTATCACCAGACTGCTTGCCTTGCGCCGGCTGTAAAACAGGGCATTGGCTAGAACAATACGGGCCATGGCGTCAGCAGCGTGGGTGAACTTAAAACGCGAGCATATGTCACCCGCAGCGTAGATCCTGGGGTTGGTCGTGCGCAATCGGTCATCGACTTCCACGCCGTACCGCGAGAACTTCACACCCGCCACTTCCAGCCCTAGCCCCTCTATATTCGCTGTACGGCCGACAGCAACTATAACGGCATCGCATGCGACGTTTTCCTTTTGACCGTCGCGTAGAAGCGTAACAATCTTTTCCCCTCCCTTTACTTCAACGCGTGGGACTTCCGTTCGACACAGGATCCGCATCCCCTCTTTTTCCATCTGTTTGTGAAGGATTTCAACAACATCCTCATCCTCTTTTGGTAAAATCCTTTCCCCGTGTGTTAACAAGGTCACCTGGCTCCCAAACCTCTGAAATGATTGAGCCAGTTCGCAGCCGATGGGACCTGCCCCGATCACTACAATCCGCCGGGGAAGTTCTGTAAGGGTAAAAATAGTCTCGTTGGTGTAATACCCAGCCTCTCTTAATCCCGGAATCCCCGGCTCAGAGGCCCGAGCTCCCGTGGCGACCACTGCACGGTCAAACTCCAAACGGCTACCGTCTACCTCTATCGTGGAAGGTCCTACGAATTTTCCGCTACCGATATATACATCGACACCCAGATCGTTAAAGCGCTGCGCCGAATCATGATGGCTGATGCCGGCACGCAGTCGGCGCATGCGCTCCATAACCTCGGTGAAATTGACGATCGGCTCCTTGCTGAGGTGAACGCCAAAGGTATTCCCATCTTGCACGTCAAAGGCAGCTCGCGAGGCACGTATGACCCCTTTGGAAGGGACACAACCCACGTTCAAGCAATCACCTCCAAGTAAGGCCCGTTCGATCAGAGCGGCCTTGGCCCCTAGCCCCACAGCCCCCGCAGCACTAACCAGACCAGCCGTCCCTGCGCCCACAACCACGAGGTTATACTTCTCTCTGGGCTTGGGGTTAGTCCAATTCGAGGGATGACAGTTTTCGATAAGTCGGCGATCATGAGGATCATCGACCAGCATCATCCGATCAATCGGAGTCCTTGTATGATTCGGTCCCTCTCCTGAAGCATGCTTGTTGGACCGATGAGAATTGCTTTGACCCCCTTCGACCTCCCGCATCGCTCTTCGCGCCATCCGAGTGACAATTACCACAACAGCAATCGTCGCTGCCAAACCAACAAATTTAAGACTTTGCTGGAAGAGACTAGGACCACTTGTTATTTCCCCTGCTAATGCGTCACGCGCCGTTGCGCCGATATATACATACAGAAAAGTGCCGGGCAGCATGCCCAAGAGATTGGCCAGGGCGTAGGAGCCCGTGCGAACGGAGGTGAGTCCTAGCAGGTAGTTCAGAAGAGTGAAGGGAAACGCCGGACTCAATCGGGAAAGTAAAACCATCTTGAATCCCTGACGGCCGATGGCGCGGTCCAGAGAACTGAACTTGGGATTGGACTTGGCCCAGTATAGCACCTTCTTCCGGAGGAACGTGCGGGCCAGGAGGAACGAGCAAAGGGCACCAACGTTTGCGCCGAAGATGACCACCGGCACTCCGATCCCCAAGCCAAAAATGGTTCCGGCTCCGATCGTGATGGCACTACCGGGGATCAGCAGGACTGTCATAACCACATAAGCCAAGGCAACAGCCACTGGCCCCGCTGCCCCCAGACTCTCCACCTGTCCTTCAAGTTGCAGGAACCACTGCCGCACCGGCAGGAAAAGAAGGCTAATTCCGACGGCTACCAAGGCAACTGCTATGAGGATCGTCTTAAGATTTTTCATGTCTTTTTAGTGTTTATGGGCAGCAGGCGCTCCCAGGGGCACAGCTACTGGGTGAACTCACGGTCACATGATAATCTTTTCCTTTCGTTTCGCGTGGATGACGCCTGTTGGGACGCGAACAGTCAAAAACTCCGGCCCCCTCCAAAGGGATCTCCTCCTTCGGCGAAATGAAGATGAACTGGTCCTGATAAGGTGGTTTAGAGTAGATCTGGTAGGTTTTATCGCAGACAGCCATCCGCATCCCTCGGGATAGAATATGATGGTCGTCGTCTTCCACCTGTTTCCACGGCCCTCGGTAGATCACCGCTTGGTTTCGCTCTATACAAGGTCCTTCCTTTCCCTTGGTGGCAGTAATCGTAATTGAGCGAAACTCGATCCCCTCGATTGTTTGATAAGGCTCTGACCTCATTTCTTCGACTCGAATCCCGTAGAACTTGGCCTCTTCAAAAGCGCGAAGGAGCGCCTCCTCTTCAAAGGCCCCAGAGACACAACCGCTCCAGAGCTCCGGGTCGTTTTTTAGATGGCCGGGCACAGGTTCATCGCTGACGATGTCCGATATGGCGATCCTCCCGCCCCTTTTAAGGACACGATACATCTCCGAAAAGAGCTCCTCCTTATCTTTGGGCCGGACTAAATTCAGCACGCAGTTGGAAACGATCACATCGATGGACTCGTTCGGGACCAAAGGGTGCTCGTCCGAAATCTTCTCCTCAAACTCGCGCAACTTAATAAGATCGCTGGCGGAACGGACAGGATGGACTGCCAGATATTCGTCCACGAGACCCAGGTTGACCCTTAAATCCTGTATCCGGCCACGGCGAAACTCCACATTGTGGTAGCCGAGACTCTTCCCTATGGGATCTTGATACTTTCGGGCCAGGGCAAGCATCTCTTCATTGAAATCGACCCCGATGACTTTGCCCCTCGGCCCAACGATCTGAGCCATGATATAAGAGGCCTTTCCGCTTCCGGAGCCGAGATCGAGCACCGTTTTCCCTTCTCCCACATATCTGGAAGGGTCTCCACAGCCGTAGTCCTTCTCTACGATTTCGCTCGGAATAACTTCCAGGAGTGACCGGTCATAGCTGACAGGAACACATAATCCGACTTCAACCTCCCTGGCGGCCCTCTCATAGCGTCGGAGCACCTCCCCTTCATAATCGAGCGCCCTGCCGTTTTCTTGGCTAGCTTCTTCGATCTCTGCTCGCTCACTCATAAGTCCTCCTTCCCATCTTTAGCGGTCTTGAAACAGCGTTACCTTTTCGTCTTACAGGAATCTTAATCTTGCAGGAGAAGCCTTTGATGTCAAAGGAAAGTTTTCTATGTTTTATCTTCCAGGAGTTGACGAAAAAAAGCCCCACCTGGGGCACTATGCCAATCACGGGCGTCAATGACCTTACCCGCGATCTCTTCAGGTCCCTCGAGGTGTTTTTGCCAAATTGCTCAATATTTAGTTTCTTTAAAAAATCAAATTATATCGACCACGGGGTTTGGAACCCCGAGGTCGGCCCAAGGGAAGATCTACGGGGGAAGAGCACCCGCTTCTCCCCTTTGGAAACCCCATCGGTTATGTGCCCACGGCTGGCCGCGGGGTATGCTAATATTCAAATCAACTTCCGCGATTGCGGGAGCTTTTTGACGGTGGGAAATCCCATCTCTGGAAAGGATGAGTCCGGCGAGCGGTAAAAACAGTACAATGATAAAAACTGTGAACTTAAGCGCCATAAATGAAGGTGAGTTGACACCACTTATCCTACGATCAAGTTAACAATATAACTGAATCGACTAAGTCAAAGTTCCAAATTCCCCTGAGCTTAGAGAAATCAGAGGCCCAAAAGCGGGGCGGGTATTGGAGATCGAACTCTGTCGGACGCTGGCCCGTCAAGTCGGGCTGCAGAGCCTTATCTCGTCTTTCTGACCAGGAACTGGAGAGCCTCCTTTGCCTCCGACGATATTGCTAATATTTGATCAACATATTTTTCAATCTGTTCCCCGGACACATACGTGATGATTAGTTTGGATTTCTCGGCCTCGGCGAGGAACTGGGGGTCTTTCAGAGTAGCCTTAAAGGCCTTACGCAACGTGATCAATCTGTCCCTGGGTGTCCCTGGAGGCAACGACAGGGGCCTTTGGAAGTTGTACTGCGGAAGCCACGCCTTGAGCATAGCCAGGCTCTTCTTACCTTTCATGACCTCGCTAAGGCGGGGAAGCTCCCTGACTTCTGGGTCTTGTGAGTTCCCGTGAGTGATGAATGGGATTAACCTATCATCCCCCTTTGCATCCAGCATGGACCTGGCTGTGACCCGCATCGACTCCCAGCTCTAGCAGGCGCCATCCACCTCTCTTTTCTGCATGGCAATGCGGACCGTGGAGGTCCCGCTGTAGCCAGTAATGACCTCAAATTTAGTTCCCAGAGTTTTGTTCAGGATCTTCGGCAGGGCGAGAGTGGTCCCGGATCTCGTGGAGCCCATCTTGATGCGTTTCTTGGATTTCAGGATATCTTCAAGTGTTCTTAGACCAGTAAAGCCCATAATGGCACAACCAGGCAACCCGACGCTCGGAGTGCCAATCCAGCCGAAGCTGTCAGGTTTGAACTTGATCGCTCGGTCGCCGAGCACAGACCGCAAAATAATGGCACCATTCCAGACCCCTATGGTTAGGCCGTCCGGTTTGGCCCTCTTTGACATGTAGTGTGCAGCAATGAGGCTTCCAGCACCGGTCATGTTCTGCACAATAGGGGTAGGGTGTCCCGGGATGTATTTGCCGATATGGCGGGCAACCGCACGGGTGTAAGTATCGTAACCTCCCCCGGGAGAGAAACCCACGACGAACCGAAGGGTCTTGCCTTTATAGAATTGTTCACCCAAAGCTGTGGTCGACAGACCAACAACGACGGTAAGCCCAACTAAACAATATAAAAATCTCTTACTCATAATTTTTTCCTCCTTTCCTATTTGTGAAGCAAATCTTATAAAATAAAAAAGCCAGTCTATTCTGGCGATAAAAATTGCCAGAGCAGCCGGCCTTAAACTCTTCCCTTCATTTGCCCCCTCGGAGGAACGGTATCCCGTTCCTCCCCTTAGGCCTCACAACACACTGTAAGCCTTGTCAAAGCTGCGGGGAGGCTATTACTCAAAGGTTAGCTTGAGCTTTTAGTAAAGTATGGATTACATGTCAATAGGGGCACTCAGGATTAACAGGAAGGACTTGGAAGGTCCGAAACCCTTGCTCCTCCCGCAACGTTCTCTTCTCCATCGGGGCAAAGGCGCAATTTGCTTCGGCTAAAACAGGGGACAGTATCAGGACATTACAAGAACACTATTCCAAGTCCCTTTCCCAAGCCGATACAGGGCGAAAAAATATCAAAACTTTGATCCTTGAAAGTGAAACCTTGGGAAAACTTAAGGAGAGAGACAAATCAGATGTGAATGCCCATGCACCAGTTCGAATAAAAAAGTCCCTGAACAATCAGAGGCTTAAGAGTGGAGTGGGTGATTGGGGTCGAACCCACAACCTTATGCTTGCCAAGTATAGAAGGAGAAAAAACAGTTGATGAAGACAAGCCTCAGCTTTTGCTTATATATTTTTGTTACTCCTCACTTTTCTTCAGATGTTTATGCCACAAGCCTATCCCTAAAAATCCCTGAAAGATACCCTAAAAGCCATGAAAAGGTGAAACGGTTTCACCTCTAGGAGAGCATAGGGGGGGTGGTTTTGGTTTGCCTTTAGAAATACCCCTATGTAGGAGGTACGTAGGAATTTTCACCATCTACATGAGGCCCGGTCATTCAAATCGGAGTGTTAACCTATTTGCTAAAGGTAAACCATTCTCCGGGAGTAGATCGCGTCACAATGAAGAGTTAACGCTTTGTGCCATGGCATCCTGAACTCATCTAAGCACGTGAGAGGTCCCCTTGTAGGGCCACTCGGACGCAACGCTAAAAATGTCAATTCTCTTTGGGCTCGGAGCCGTGCTGGGCTTGGGTTTGCTCGGTAAGTTGCGTCCTGGCTGGTTTGATGAGGTCTAAAAGAACCCCGGCACGCCGCCAAAGCCATATTGATTACGTTAGCGGGATTTCGAACCTTCTTTTCGGTCCGTGGATTCACTACCAGCCGGACATTCATCCGTCCCCGGAACTCGTCGACGATCTTCTTTACGCCCTCCGGCGTGCCGACGTCGGCCACAATGATCTCGAACAAATCTTTGTCGAGGGTCTGCCTTTCGTATTCGAACAGGCATCGGGCCAGAACAAAGAGCTTGTCAT
>JAPUHZ010000145.1 GCA_027297485.1 Deltaproteobacteria bacterium | reverse complement strand
TCCGGAGCGTAAGCCGACCCGTCACAACGGCTCCTGCACAGCGGTCAATTTGGATCTCGACGCTAATCTCGTTCCCTTGCAAGTTACCTTCGGCCTTGATGGTCCCCTCGCATTTTGCTGTTTTGATGGGCATTGAAACTACTAGGTGATTGCCTTGGACTGTCCCTTCCGCTTGACCTCGACCCACTCCCGCGAGGAACCAGGCACCCCAGACCCGAGGCCCCTTTTGCACAAGAACTGCTCTAACCTTTCCCGAAACGATGGAGCTCTCATATGTTCCATACCAAGTGCCGGAGAAAGGTCCGGCACGTTTGGGCATGCTGCCGGACAGGGTCTTGAAGGCGTAAAGCTTCCCATCCATCGATCCTTGATAAAGGGTTCCGTCCGCACCGATAGCTGGGGAGGAAATCAATGATCCTTTAGTAGCGAATTTCCACAGCGCCGTTGCCCATTTTCCGGATTGGGGCGGCTTGACTGCGTGGAGGGTCCCACGCTCGTCGCCCAGGTACAAGGTCCCGTCAGCTGCAAGCAGCGGTGAGGACTGAATGCCGGGCCCCAGCTTATAGCGCCATAGGACCTGGGCACTGGTCCTGAAAAAGCCTCTGCTCTCACGAATTGCGTAAAGCACCCCGTTCTTTCCCCCAAAATAGATGGTGCGGTCTGGCCCAATGGCAGCAGAAGAGAAGATCGCGTAGGTGCGATAACCGGACCGGGAGACCCCATCAAAGGTCCACCTCACTTTCCCTGTCTTTGTGTCAAGGGCGTAGAGAAGCCCATCATTTCCACCGATGTATAGCGTTCCCTCTTCATCAATTGCCGGTGCGTTTTCGAATCCTCCTTTTGCGTCTCTATCTCCCGAATCGAAGGTCCAACGGATCTTTACAGGCCGCCCCGCCTCCCCAGGGGGCTCAAGGGCGTAGACCTTGCCGTCCATTGAGGCGACAAAAATCGTCCCGTCAGAATCCACAGCAGGGGAGCTGATAAGGGCACCCTGGGTTTGGAATCGCCACTTGATCTTAGCCCCCTCGATACCCTGGGGCGGAGTGATCCCGTAGTAGGCCCAGTCGTCTGCGCCGATAATGAGGGTCCCATCGGGGGCGAAGGCGGGTGAGGTCTCGATGGTAGCGCCGAGGTTGAGCGACCAGACTACCTCCCCCATAATCCCTTTTTGTGGGGCCGTGAGCGCATAGACATTGCCGTCCTTGGCTCCGAAGTAGATGATCCCCTGCCGGTCCAGAAACGGGGTTGAATAGATGGCGTAGGTGTCGAAGTTGGTGGGAAAGACCCAGCGAACGTTCCCGGTTTCTGCGTCCAGGGCGTAGAAGATCCCGTTGTTCCCACCTATATAGATTGTTCCGTCACTTCCAATTATAGGATCGGTTTCTATTCCGCCATCCTTTTCGGCGCGGCCAGTGGAGAACACCCAGCGAATACGGTTCGTATCAGGCCCCTTAATGTGGGTTCGCCCTATCCGTTTGAGGCCGCCACGGTATGTGGGCCAGGGACTATGAGCCAGGTCTTGGGCTAGAAGTGAAGGGAGCTGCAGACCAGAAAGCAGGATAACCAGCATCGTTGCGGCCAAGAAGAGGTTTCTGAGGGATTTGAGTCCGTTGGTGGTCGGCATAACCTCGATTCGAAAAAAGGTCGTGAGCCAGCTACATTGCGGCGAGTTGGACCGGGGCCAGAATGTCCGGGATCTGCCTTCAGAGGGCAGAAGCCGGCGGCGGTCCGGATCGGAGCTAATTTCCATCTCATTCTCCTCCTTGAAGGTCTGCCTTGTTATAGAGTCTGAATTTCCAGTGGGCCCAGTTCATGGATTCTCCGATGCCTTTTAGCGAGATAAAGAGAAAACCACAAGCGTAAATAAATAGGAAGGGGCTGATCCAGATCCCTCGGATGGTCAAGGCCTTACTGAATGCAAAGAGTGCATACAGTCCAAAGACCAGCTCTAAATATGGAAGAAGGTCAAACTTGAGGCGATAGCTTTGTAGTTTCTCGCGCAGGTCCCCCGGGCGACGGACGCCAAACTTAGGCGTACGGATGAACTTTCCTCCGGACAAGAATATTCCTTCAAAAACGGCTCGGGAATTGCTGAGGGCAATTCCGGTGCCTAGCAAAGTGAGTAACGGGATCCAGCGAATCCTTGACCGCCAATCAGAATATAAGGCTTTCTGCGAGGCAACATAGAGAGTGGAGGGGCCAACGGTGGCTAAGGCAAAGAGGAGGAATGCGGTGGCTATGACCCAGGGCTTGGGCTGCTGGTTATGCAAAAGGATCATGGGATATGAGAGGAGCATAGTTGAGACCATCAATGGATGGATCAAGTAATGGGTCAGGTGAAGTATGGCCTGGTATTTTGCCAGCCAGGAAGATCGTGACTTGAGGATCTTTGGAATAATTTTACGGGCTGTTTGGATGGAACCCTTGGCCCAACGGAACTGCTGGGATTTAAAGGCGGCAACCTGCACGGGGAGTTCGGCCGGGCACACAACCTCCATGACGTATTTAAGCTGCCAGCCAGCTAGCTGCGCCCGATAGCTTAAGTCCATATCTTCCGTCAACGTGTCTGCCTGCCAGCCTCCGGCGTCCAGGATTGCCTGCCGCCGCCAAATCCCGGCAGTTCCGTTGAAGTTGAGAAAGAGGCCAGACCAGGCCCGGGCCCCCTGTTCGATCGAAAAGTGGCCATCAATGCCTATGGATTGAGCCCGGGTGAGGAGGGAATAGTCAGGGTTCGTATGGCCCCAGCGGGCCTGCACCAGCCCAACCCGTGGATTGGAGAAGTAGGGAATCGTCCTGCGCAAGAAGTCCGGCGGGGGGACAAAATCGGCATCGAAGATCGCCATGAACTCTCCTCGGGCCTTTTCCATCCCCTCCTTCAGAGCCCCTGCCTTGAACCCGTGCCGGTTTACTCGTCGGATGTGGGAAAGGGATAGGCCCTTCTGCTGGTATTGGACAATGAGACGACGGGTAATTTCAGCAGTATCGTCCGTGGAATCATCGAGGACCTGTATCTCCATTCGGTCTCTTGGGTAATCAAGGGAACAAACGGCCCTCAGTAGTCTGTCGATTACGTAGCGCTCGTTATAGATGGGGAGCTGGACAGTAACCAGAGGAGGCTCCCTATACCAGTGGAGGCCTTTAAAATCCCTAAGAATGCGGCGATATTCTCGTAAGCCGTTGCCCCGGTTGCGGCGAAAAAGGAACAGGAGGACATAGCAGTTGGTCCCGTAGAGAAATAGACCTCCAAGACAGAGGATGTAGAGGCAGATTAAAAAGTAGTGGAGGAAGGTAACGGGGTTGCCAGGGACCACTTAAACCTCCTCTCATTCGGTGTTTTAGTTGAAATGTGCTCTAAGGCTAATAAAACGTAAAGGGGAGCGAACTCCACCCAGATAATCCAGGAGGGCATTACCCCGTCGGGGATGAGATACTTCAGGTACGACAGGGGAACTACAAGGGAGAGGTAGAGCCAGGCCCGGGACGGTGTAAGGCACAGAAAGGGGATCATCAAGCAGAGATACCAGGGGTGAAGGGCGGGGTAAATCAGGACAAGGTAGGCACTAAGTACAAGGTAGAGTTTCGGGATGAGATCAATGGGGGCCTGATCCCGCCGGCGAGCGACTGGAAATAAGAAGGCGAGCAGAAGGGTGAAGAGGATGTAACGAATCCAGGGGGAGGGAATCGAGAAGGCCTTGGTGGCCTGTAGTAATCCCGCTTGGACAAGGCCAGGATTGAAGATTTCGTTGGGATCCGAAAAATAAGTTGGTAGAAACCCCAAAATTTTGCCTGCCGCACCCGCGTATGGGAGATAGGCCAGCGCTACCACGAGCAAAAAGGGAAGGATGGTCTTAAGTCTCTTACCTGGGGGGATCACCACCAAGAGCAGGGCCGGAACAAACTTAATGGCCGCTGCCAGCCCCAGTGCTGCCCCGGCTCGCATGGGCTGGCTTCGGAGAAAGAAATAGACGAAGGCCAGCAGTGGGGGGAGCATTAGGCTTTCGATATGACCGCTGTGGAATAGTTCATAGATGACCAAGGGATTCCAGGCATAGATTAGGACCAGGCTCTGGGGGAGCCGGACTTCCCTGAGAATTAGGACCAGCATAAAGAGCATTAAGGCTTCAGCCACTAGGGCTGCGGCCTTGAATTTCGCAGGCGTGTCCAGATCTAACAGGTAACCCGCTTGGAAAAGGAGTTGCGCCCCAGCGGGATAGACAGTCCTAGCTTCCTTGCGGTTTATGTTGGGATATATCCTTTCGTCCCGAAGAAAGGTGAGGCGCTTATTCCCTGGCGGGTAAAGATAGGGGTTCATCTCACCCGAAACCTGTACCTTGCCGTCCCATAAATACCGGTAGAGGTCACTGGAAAGGACCGGGGTCTGGGGGATGAGAGGAAGGCGAAAAAGGAGGGCAAAAAGGAGGATTCCAAGGATGTGACCTTTGCTGCTCTCTTCCCCTACCCCTCTGAGGAACCGCAGGGCAAGTAAGTAAAAGAGGCTGATAGGTACAAGTAGAATCAGGTGGGAAACGATTTTTTGTGGAGGGACGCCCAGGATTCCGAGCCAAGTCAGCGCATCCCCAACGCTAAGATTCACCGCGTAGAGTACGGCAGACAAAAGGCCCAAAAGCCAGAGTCTAATCCATAGCCCCTTCCCCAACACTTTAACCTCTCCGAGATAACTCAATATGTTTCCCTGCTAGATCATAAGCTGTTCACTGATTGCTGACCGCCGAACGGTTAAATCTGGTCTATACTGCGTAGCGCAAGAGCCGATGTAGCGTTCCCCCTGAATCTGGGGATCGTCCCAGCGATCTTGCGATGAAGCCATCGATTCCCAGGCGGCGCCCTGCCCGCCCCATCATGAATACCACGTGGCTACCAATAAGAAGTGGCCAGAGCCAAAACCACTCACCGGGGATACTATAGCTTCCTATGGCGATGTTGAGCTGCATCAGGGTACCTCCTAGTCCTCCGATGAGAGGGACCAAGATCCCCAAAACGAGCGAGACACCAATGGCCATTTCGACCAGGAAGGTTATAAAGCCAAAGAGCTGGAAGTTGGGCAAGATGAAATTTTTCAAAAAAACGGCAAAAAAGTCGAAAGTAGGGTGATTGATCTCCTTCCAGATGTAGCCGTAAAGCCACCCGTAGGGCTTACCCTCAGGTCCGATGATCCAGGGCGCCTTTTGCCAGGCCATATTTAGCCACATGAAACCCAAGGCGACGCGGTAGAATCCGACCCAAAGGGCAATATCCCGTATGCCGTTCATATTCATGAATTAGCCTCCCTCATCGTATCGCAATGGACGAAAGGTTCTCTCTCTCCCTATTTGGTCTGGCTCACTGAAAAACCGCCTTAGAAATGCGTAGGTTTTCAGGGCGCGCTCCTGCAGCTCTGGCGACGCTTGAAGATCCTCCCAGAGTCGCTTGAGATCCGCTTCTACATCAATGTCGTAAGCGAGGGGGAGGAGCGCCACATTAAGCCCGAGTTCAGAGGCCCTCTCCAAACTTTTTTCCACAACTGCTGCGCTGCTCCATGGAATCCGGTGAAAGAGCCCTTCTGTAGGGCTCTTGAGGCCGACGAGGTAATAGCCTCCGTCGCTGGACGGTCCCAGGACTACGTCACAACTTTCTCCGTCGAGCAGTTCGTAGGCCTGTGCAATCGAGGAAAGCGGGACTGTGGGGCTGTCGCTGTCGGTCACGACGATCTGCTGGTAGCCTAAGTGAAACAGGTCGACGAAAATGTGATGGAGTCTTTCACCGAGATTGCCCCCCCGTTGTTGTAGGAGTCTTTTTCTATCTGCAAAGTTGCGCCGGAAGTACTCTTCGCCCTTGGGGGCAAAAGCAATCCAAAGCTCGGCCGACTGGTACTCCTCCATCTTGCTCACAATATCCAGCAGAAGGCACTCGTATAGCGCACAGGCTTGAGGCAGAGTCAGAGGAGGGCAAAGTCGTGTCTTTACCTCCCCGACCAGTGGTGGCTTGGCGACTACCACAAGACCCCTGCGCTTCTGCTGATTGCCGTTGCTGATCAACATCATTCCGGTCCTTTCACAGGCTCCAACAGGCGCCGCAGCCCCGGCAACACTCAGGTGGATCGGAACTGAGAAGGCGCCTGCGAAATTCCTGATATCGCTTCCCGTTCCAGATGTCGGTAAGATTCTCGGTGAACGCGTTACCGAGCGAGAGGCTGGTGAGGTCCTGCGTCGAAAAAGGGGCGATACAACAGGGGAAGGAGCTTCCACGAGCGCTGATGTACATGAGAGTCCATGGACGCATGCAGGCCGACCAGGGCTGTTCCAAGTCGTGTTCCACGAGGCTCGCCCCGGGGCTTGTGGCCCCTGACGCTTCAAAAGATACACCAAGCTCCCGTGCGAGCTCCTGCCCCGACCGGATGATGCCTTCCTCCTCCTCCCGCAGGGAGTTAAACAGAGACTGTCCGGGGCGGGCCATCCGGTCTTCGTTTTCGTCTTCCCAGTAAACCAGCCGCTGGAGATAAACCCGGTCGATTCCCAGGGATTGCGCCAGGCGAATAAAATCGTGGAGCTCCCTCAGGGTCTCCCGCAGCCCGGTGAGCCAGAGGGAAACCAGGGGGGTCATCGATCCCCTTTCGGCCTTGAGGGAGACTAAACCTCTGATGTTCTCTACAATCCGGTGAAAGAGCGGTCTGCCCCGAACGCGGGCGAAGGTCTCGGGGGTGGCCGCATCAAGTGAAAGGCGAATCTCGTCGAGCCCAGACTCAATAAGCGTCTCCTGCCAGCGTCCGTTCATTAACGTGCCGTTGGAATTGAACAGGACGTAGATTTCTCTCTCTTTAAGCCAACTGATGATCCTGGGGAGCTCGCGATTGAGGAGCGGCTCTCCGACCCCGTGAAGGACCACCCGTTTCACCTTTGGGGATTGGGATACGAGCCGCTGCACTTGATCCAGGGTCAGCGCTGCCGGCTCTTCTATCTTTCCGAAAGTTATCGGGCAGGTCTTACAAGCGAGGTTGCATTCATTACTAACCTCAAGATAGAGGCAGATGGGGTCTTCATCGGCTACGGGACCGCGGCTTGCGGGATCCACGGTCCGGAAGTAGGGGATGTCCCCGTTCCGAGTCGGAGTCTCGCCTTCCCTGGAAATCGGCTTTGTTTTAGTCCCTTGTAAATCCACGCCACTCACTTTCGCTTTGTGGTTCTCATATTTCTATTGCGCTCTCACGGAGCGCTGGCTTACGCTCAGGTGGAGCCTTTCAAGCAGACCTGGCAGGCGGAGTGGACCTCACGGAGCCGGGCGACCCGTTGCCTGGACTTCGGGCTCAAGGCTTCGTCCAGGGTATTGCCCAGTTTCGTTCTGGGTTCCTTGACCAGCACAGGGCAGGGGTAGAACGCACCCTCTGAATAGGCAACCCCTTTCTCGCACATCAGATCCGGCGTCGGCTCCGCACTGCCATTCGAGCTTTGCTGCGCGGGTTTCAGCCCGTTCTCATTGGCTGCCCCGAGATCGTACAGGGAGATGTATTTCACGTCGGCACCCATCTCTGCAGCCAAGTCTTCGAGGGTAGGCAATCCCTCCTCGTTGGTCTCCATCGGAGTTGCAGCCAAGGTTACGGGGATACCTTTCTTCCTGAGTGTGTCCACTGCTTGGAGAACCCTTCGGTGCAGACCCGATCCATAAATGGAGTCGTTGATCTTTGGGTCTGCGGATTCGAGTGAGATCTGCACCTTGGCTAGGTGGGACATGGTTGACAGCCGCTCCGCTGTCTCTTCTCGGATGCGGGTACCGTTAGTCATTAGCTGGAAGGAATAGCCTGCGCCATCAACGACTTCTAGGAAGTCTAAGAGGTGCGGGTGCAAGGTGGGCTCCCCGCCGGTGAAAAGGAAATGGGGGTTGGCCCCTACGCTGTTCACCTGCTCCATTAACCCGGTTAGCTCATCTGCGGAGAGCCGGTAGGGGTTACGCCTCATCGGAGAGGCGGCGTAAAGGCAGTGGGTGCAAGCTAGGTTGCAGGTTTCTGGGGCCACGGGGAAGACCCAAAGCTCCCGCAGTTGCTGCGCGGCGTTCTCTCGACCGAGATGTAGGGGTGGAGATTTCTTCAGCGCGGCTCGAAGACCAGACGCAGCTTTTTGGGCACTCAGGGTTACCACGTAGGCCTCCGGGTTTCGGGTTCGCCTGTTCTCGGAAATTTGCAGAACCTCTATGCGGGTGAATCCGGTGTTGATGAATTGAGTCAGAAAGGACCTTTCTGACAGGGCGCCTGCAATTCACTTGAACCAGTCATCTTCGTTGTCCCGTTCCTCTGAAGTCAGGTCACGCTGCAGGACGATCTCGGAGCAGAGGACGCGACCCTGGGGCTTTAAAACTCGGTGGATCTCTTCCAGAATCCTCTCCTTTTCGGGCGAAAGGTTAAAGATACCGTTGCTGACAACCCAGTCCACCGAGCTATCCGGAAGTGGGAGTTCCTCAGCCTGGGCTTGCAGGCAGTGACCCTGGGATACTCCGAGCCTTCCCAGCCCTATAAATGCCTTACGGACCATTGCCAGAGATAGGTCGATGCCAATGATCTTTCCGGATGGCCCTACCTTACGGACAAGCAGGGCGGTATCGAGTCCCCCCCCGGAGCCGAGTTCCAGGATGAAATCTCCAGGCGCAAAATCCTCACAACGGGCCAGGTAAGAAGAGACGCCAGTGAAAGAATCCGCTAGGGACTCCGGGACACGTTGGATCTCTGGAATGGGATAACCCAGGTCGCAAGCGTATTGTCTACCGACTCTGAATCTGTATTTTGAGTCGGGGTTGATCGCCACCTCCGAGTACTTGTCGCGCACAAGCCTCCTGATTTCATCGGGACTAAGGTTCCCGATTGTCTTAGTGGCAGATTGCATAATATATCCTCCTTACGACGAGGCGGAAATGAAAATTTCATCAAGAAAATCGTTGACGACAAAAATACTAAGTTAAAAGAGAGATGTAAAGGGTCTATATTCGAAAAGGGAGTGGATTCCCCCATTCGATCCGAGCCGATCCAGTTGTAATCCCGTGTGGCATCGCTTTCTCGCCGCGTTATGATTCTCGGTGGAGGGTTCGCCGGGCCTTACACTGCCCAAGCCCTGGCTCTAAGCTCCTACACGCCTGTTTTTGGTTCTGGGTTAAGTTGGAGCGGCACTAGGGCCCCTGCTCCGGGCAACGTGGAGGACGGCAATGATTGTCATGCTATCCATGATCTCGCCCGATAGGACCATCTGGAGGACTCGTTTAAAGGGAAACGGTCGGACCTCGATAAACTCCGTTTCGTCTGGATCGAGTTCCAGTTTCACTAGCTCCTCACCGAGGAAGAGATGGGCCGTCTCGTCCATGACGCTTTTGCTTGTGTGATAGGTCGAGAGCCAGGTCAGCCTCTCCGCCCGATAAGCGACCTCCTCGCCAAGTTCCCTTTGTGAGGCATCTTCAATCGTCTCGCCTTGATGAACGCCTCCGGTAGGCATCTCCCATGTCAGTCTCTTGGCAACGTAACGGTACTGCTTGATCAAAAGGACCGTGGTTGGGTCCACAAACGGAAGCACCCCGACGCAATCCCCACAGGTCACCACTCCATAAATGCTCCGTTGCCCGTCAGGGAGCTCAACCTGATCCTCTCGGAGGGAGAGCCATTTGTTGCGATAGACCTCACGATTGGACAAGGTCTTCCAGGGAACTTCTACTAGACCCTTCCGCTTCTTCATTGGGCACGGTGTTAGTTGACCGGCTCTCGTCGGGGTACGCCCCGCATTTCAACGGGGACTCAAAGCCACCTTGCTTTGCCTATCTCCCAACCAGAGCCTATTTTACTTCTAGATTCGATTCAAGGACGCATCAATTTGACCCTACTGAGTTTTTTTGATCAAGATCGCTCAACGCCCATTCATTATTCATCTAGCAGGCGGGGGCTGGGGAATAGATCGGGATGCGACCGAGGGCTTAC
>JAPUHZ010000144.1 GCA_027297485.1 Deltaproteobacteria bacterium | reverse complement strand
TGTTTCTCTTGTGTGTCTTCCAGCTGCTGCGCTCTTTCTTGGCTTGCCTGTGGCTTTTTTTTCAGTTCGGCAATTTCTGCTTGGGGCCGGCTATTTTCCTCTCTGAGCTCAACAACCCGGCGCTCCATCTTCGGCAGTTGGGTTTCCTCTTGGTCACCTGAAGTTTTTGTTTCCGAGAGATTACCCAACTCGCATTCGATCTCGGCAAGGCGCCGGCTCTTGGTTTTCAGCTCTCGTTCTGCGGATATAAGGAGTCCAACGGGCGAAGCAAACAGCGCAATTGCAAGAATGAAACCCCAAATTAATAAATTTTCCATTCCTTCTCTCCTATCCCAATGACCTTTCTAAGTATTCCGCCTGATACTCACTCTTTCGAAGTCTCAGCCTCGGATTTCCCGTTTTTGGCGTTCGAGCATAGCCTCGTTTTGCTCAATCCCTCGCTGCCGTCCCTGCACTGTTTGCCCCAGGTTCGTAACTGTGGTTGTGAGGCCGGCCCTATGTTGGGTCCCCATTTCTTGCGCCTTAGGCCGCTCGCCAACATCAATGGCCTCACGGCGGGTCCCCGTTTCATCTTTGCTAAGGCGACCAGTGGCGCAACCTAAAGTGGATGCAGCCAAGAACAACGCACCAATAATAAGAATGATGAGAAGGGGGAGCCTTTTTGTCCTCAAAATTTTGTTTATTATTTACTTCTTATCCCACAGTTGGGGTGTATGCCAAAATTATGCCAGTGCGGGTTAAAAACGCTCTAAAGGTGTAAATGGTGTAATTTAAGGGATTTTGTGGAGTAAATGAGGATTATCTATGCCCAATTCTGTGCGGGGGCTTTGAACAAAATCGTGAGCTTTGACAGAAACTGTAAGGGGGGAGAGTATCCTTGAAAGCGGTTTTTCAATGGGCTGAGCCGGTCGAGACGGGATTTAGCTGTCTAGCTCAGGTTTAGGGAGGCTAATATAAGGGATGCCCTCTTCGTCTAGCTCTTCTCGCTCTTCCGCAGTTGAAGCCCCGTAGATCGGTTTTTTCTCACTTCGACCGTAAAAGATTGCCCGCGCCTCTTCGGCAAAACGGGGACCCACATCCTCGAAGTTCTCCCGGACATAATGGTTGAGGCGAATAAGGGCTTCCTTCGCGTCTGCCTCGGACAGAGGAAGAGAAGGGGCCTTTTCTGGCTGAGCCTTTTTTCCCTCTCGATTAATGTGCACGGCGCAGGCGTGCGCCACTTTTTCTACGGCTGTCGTACCGCAAGTGGGACAGGAGATTTCCCCCCTTGCAGCCTGCTCTTGGTAGCCCTCGAAGCTAGGGAACCAGCCTTCAAAGCAGTGATTTCTTTTGCATGTCAGATCGTAGACCACCATAAGAACACCGTTATCTCTAATCTAGTTGCTTTGGGTTGATTGTCAACCCCCAGATAGGTTTCCAGTGGGAGAGGCTAGATGCTACAATCGGCATCTCGTGGCCCATAAGCTGACAATTAAAATCATCGGCGGGATCAGAGAAGTGCAGCGCACCGACTGGGACCGGCTCCTTAATCGCGGCACGCCTTTTATGCAATGGGACTGGCTGGATACTCTGGAGCAGACCGGGTGCGTTAATGAAGAGACCGGTTGGCATCCCCAACACGTGATCGTCGAGAGAGAAGGAGAAATCGTCGGCGGTTGCCCAATGTACCTCAAGCTCCACAGTATGGGGGAATTTGTCTTTGACTATGAGTGGGCAGAGGTCGCCCACGATCTCGGCATCAGATACTATCCCAAGATGCTCGTGGGCATACCCTTCACGCCGGTGACAGGCATACGCTTCATTACCGATAATCAAGAGGATAGGCGGCGGCTGATTCAACTCATGGGACAAGCCCTCATAAAGGTCGCTAGGGATAATAAGATCTCTTCTGTCCACGTCAATTTTTGCCTGGGGGATGAAAGGGAGGCACTGACGCAGGTTGGTTTTATCCCCAGGAACGGCCTACAGTTCCATTGGCAGAATCGCGGCTACAACTCCTTTGACGATTATCTCAGCGCATTTCGCAGCGACCGGCGCAACAAGATCAAGCGGGAACGCCGTGAGCTCCTCAAGCAGGGTATTGCCATCCGCGCGATTGAAGGGGACGAGTTGACCGCAGCTCAGTTGCGCATCATGTTTCAGCTCTACAAGGGCCACATTGACCGGCTCTATTACGGTCGCCAGTATCTCACGCAGGAGTTCTTTGACGAATTGTCCCGCCGCTTTGCTTCTCGTATCTGCCTGATTTTCGCCTCACGGGATTCGCGAACGATCGCCGGCACATTTAACATTCAGGACCATGCGGTCTTATACGGTCGCTACTGGGGCGCTTTCGAGGAAGAGCGCTACCTGCATTTTAACGTCTGCTATTACTCCGCAATCGAGCATTGCATTCGCAAAGGACTCCAGCGGTTTGAGGCGGGTGCAGGCGGGAGTTTTAAGCAACTCCGGGGACTTGATCCCCAGCCGACCACCAGCATGCATTACATCGTGGAAGAGAGGTTCAGGCAGGCAGTGCAGAGGCACTTGCACCGAGAAAGAGACTTTGTGAATGGTAAACAAGCGATGTTGCTTGAGAGGAGCCAAATTAAAAAATAAAGCTATGAACCGCAGGTAGGCATGGGCATTGGACAAAGGCCCACCTTGCGCGATATCATTAAAAATCTCCAATTGACAACGTAAAGTGCCTAGCAAAAAAAAAATAAGCTACAGAAAAGCCGGGGTAGATATTTCTGCCGCCGACCGACTGGCGAGCCGCATTCAGCTCATCGCCATGAAAACAGCCCGTCCGGGACTCCTGGCCGGTGTCGGAGGATTTAGCGGGCTTTTTGATCTTGACAGTCGAAAATACCGCCACCCAGTCCTTGTCTCCTCCACCGATGGGGTCGGGACCAAGCTCAGGATAGCCTTCATGATGGATATTCATGATACGGTGGGTGTTGACCTTGTGGCTATGGGAGTCAACGATATCCTGACCCAAGGGGCTGAGCCGCTATTTTTTTTGGATTATTTCGCTACAGGCAAGCTCAAGCCGAAGATCGCCTTGCAAGTCATCCGCGGCATCGCTGACGGGTGCCGACTTGCAGGCTGTACCTTGATAGGTGGAGAGACTGCGGAGATGCCCTCTTTTTATGGCAATGGGGAATATGACCTAGCCGGATTCGCGGTCGGGGTCGTGGAAAGGGAAAAGATTCCGAACCCTGCATCGATCGTCTCAGGGGACCTCCTGATCGGACTGCCTTCCAGCGGTCTCCACAGCAATGGCTTCTCATTGGCCCGGAAAGTCCTTTTAGAGATCAAGGGGCTAAGACTCGGAGATAGGATCTCTGAGTTGGGGCGAACTCTCGGCGAGGAATTGTTGGAGCCTACGCGGATCTATGCGAAGGTCATCCGGACCTTGTTCCGGGATCATCTCATAAAAGGGATGGCGCACATTACTGGAGGGGGGGTTCCGAGAAACCTCCCGAGAATTTTGCCCAAAGGGCGGCGCGCGTGGATTCACCGACGTAGCTGGCCGGTATCTCCTAACTTCGACTTGGTCCGGAGATTGGGCGGTATTCCCCAAACAGAGATGGACCGTACCTTTAATAACGGTCTGGGGATGATTCTGGTTGTCGGGGAAAAAAAATTCGACGAGGTTGTGCAGTCTCTGAGGAGGATAGGAGAAAAATACTCTCTGATCGGCGAGATCAAGAAAGGAGCAAGGGGAGTCCATTTCATCCCCTGAATACGGCTTATGGCAGGGCACGTCCCTTTAGGTTTGCTCATTTCCGGCAGCGGCACAAACCTTCAGGCTATCATTGATGCCATTGAGGAAAAGAAACTCGATGCGGTCATTCGAGTTGTCGTCAGTAACAGAGAGAATGCCTTCGGCCTTGTGCGAGCCAGAAAACACCATGTCCCAATCGAGGTTTTGGATCACCAAAAATTTTCCACAAGGGAGGCCTATGATCAGGCCTTGATCGAGATCCTTCAGGCCCGAGAGGTGGAGTTGGTCATCTTGGCAGGTTTCATGCGTCTCCTCTCCCCTATTTTTGTAAAGACTTTTTCCAACCGCATCATGAATATCCACCCGGCTTTGCTCCCGGCCTTTCCCGGGCTTCATGTGCAAAGGAAGGCGCTTGAATACGGGGTGCGTTTCTCGGGCTGCACGGTCCATTTTGTTAATGAAGAATGCGATCAAGGCCCCATCATCATTCAAGCTGTCGTGCCTGTTTTTCCCGACGATACTGAGGAATCCCTCTCTGCCAGGATCCTAAAGGAGGAACATCACATCTATTCCAGGGCCATCCAGCTTTACAGCGAAGGGAGGCTTCGAGTGATAGGGCGAAAGGTCTTGGTGGATCACCTGTTGAAGGAGCAGAAACAGGTTCTTTTTCAACCTCCCCTGGAAGGATGAAAAGAGCCAGTCCCGTCCTTGTGTTCTTGCTCAAGGCTCTAGTCAGCTTGGGCTTCCTATCTTTCCTTCTTTCACGGATCGATATAACCCAACTTCTCGGGGTACTATCCTCGGTCCACCTCTCTTACCTTGTTGTCGCACTGACGGGTTATTTCTTGGGACAGATCATTAGCTCCGTGAGATGGACCCTTTTGGCGCGACCTTTGGGTTTTGAGAATCCCTTTAAGGACTTTGTCGCTTTCTACCTCATTGGCATGTTCTTCAACCTGTTTGCCCCAAGCACCGTTGGGGGGGATGTTGGTCGGGTTTTTTACCTGGCCCGTGGTGGGAAGAAGGGCCAAGAGAGAGAACGGACGGGCTCTACTGCCAACGCCTTAGTCTCTGTGATTGCGGATCGAGCCATAGGGATGGTCGTCCTAGTGTGGATTGCAGCAGTGGCGCTGGTGGTTTTTCCAAGGTACGCCCTTCCTTTCATCGTTCGTTACCCGACCTTTGCACTTGCAGTGGGATTGTTCCTCGGTTGGATGTTTTTCCCTCTCCTCAACCGTTTTCTACAACGGCGAGGACATCCCATGGTAAAACATTTGTACCTGGCACTGGAAACCTACCGGAGCAACCGGCAAGTCTTACCGCAAGCCATCATTCTCTCCTTGGTCATCCACTTCATACAATCGTGGATACAAATCCTTTTGGGTCGAGCCCTTGATCTGGAGATTCCCTGGTCCTATTGCCTTATCCTCTATCCGTTGGTGGCTCTATTCAGCGCACTTCCTATAAGTTTTAATGGGATCGGACTGCGTGAGGGAGGCTACCTGTTTTTACTTCGGCAAATTGATATCAGCTCGGAAAAGGCATTTGCCTTCGGACTCCTCTGGTTTATCATAATCGCTCTCGACAGCCTGATTGGAGGAGTTGTCTTTATGCTGATAAAAAGTCCGAAACCTTCGGCTGTCGTCTCTGAGATAACCAATCAGATCAGATAACGGAGAAAGATCGTCGCGAGACCCAAGAAAGAGAGGAAGCCGAAAATATCGGTAAAGGTGGTCACTATGACCCCGGAGCCTATGGCAGGGTCAAACCTCAGCCACTTGAGGGTTAAAGGAATCAGGGTCCCGGAGAGCCCTGCAACCAATCCAAGGTTAATGATCATGGCCAACGCTAACACCATTCCTAAGAAGGGATTTCCCTTCCAAAAGAAGGCTACCAACAGGGCTATCAGGCCTCCCGTAACAACCGCGATACACACATTGACGGATACTTCCTTGAGAACTGCCCGCCATGTCGAGGAAAACTCAAATTCTCCTAAGGCAATACCACGAACCATAACCGTTACAGTCTGAGTGGCGCCGTTACCTCCCATGCCCGCTACGATGGGCATAAAGATTGCGAGAGCGACTAACTGCTCAATAGTCTCTTCAAACAGGCCCACCACGGAGGCGGCTAGGATCGCTGTCAGTAAGTTAAAGACCATCCAAGGGAGGCGCATCCTGATGGACCGGAGGGCGGGGGTAAAAACACGATCATCCTCTTCTAACCCAGCCATCCTATAGATGTCCTCTGTGGTCTCTTTATCTATAATGTCGATCACGTCATCTACGGTGATTATGCCCGCGAGGCGTCCGTCATGCTCCACTATGGGCAATGCCAGAAGCTCATATTTGGAAACCAGGCGGGCGGCCTCCTCCTGGTCCATGGAGACATCTGCCCGGACAGCGTCGGCAATCATCATTTCCCCTAGCGTGCGATTCTGCGGTGCGATCACCAAGTTGCGAATGGGGACGACCCCAATAAGCCTGGCCGCTTCGTCCACGACATAGAGGTAGAAAAAGGTTTCCAGTTCTCCCCGCTCGCGAATTTTGTCAATGGCCCCTTGGGCAGTTGTGTTGGGCAAAAGGGCCAGATATTCGGTGGTCATGATCCTCCCGGCCGTTCCCTCCGGATAGCTGATCAACTCCCGAACCCTTTCCCTTCTATCGGGGTCCACCAGGGCAAGGACCCTCTCCTTTCTTTCCTCCGGCAGGCTTTCGATAAAAGTTACCGCATCATCCGGCTCCGCCCGCACAATGACCCGTGCTACTTTTTCATCTTCGATCAAAGCAAGGATATCCGGAAGTAGATCAGGGGGAAGCTCCTTAAGGGTCTTGGCAGCCCTTCGGACAGAAAAGAGGATGTCGAAGAGGAGGCGCACCTCAGTCGCTTCCAGATCCTTGAAGAGCAGCGCAATATCGGCAGGATGACTCTTGCCGATCAGCCTCAGGACGCGATCCGGTGTGGCCATGCGTATCAGCTCGCGTACCGTTTCATGATCTAGCATGGGGGATTTCATAAATCTCCATCAACAGGGGTTTTTCCTTATTAACTGTTGCGGTGAAGATTTGCAAATGTAATTTACCCCGTACCACAGAACGCCCCGCACGTGAGTGCGGGGATGAATGTTCTGGACTTCCCCGAAGAGCAGCGCCCCAAAGCCACGGACGTAAGTCCGTGGTACGGGGTTTACCTTCTCCCGTCATGGTGCTTAAAAGATTTCCTGAAATCTGATATGTTAACCCATCGAAGGAGGGCTTATGTTTGGACTGGGCTTTTACGAACTGTTGTTCATCTTGATTATTGCCCTGATCGTTTTCGGCCCAGGGAAGCTCCCCCAGATCGGAAGTGGATTAGGGAAGGCCATCCGTGATTTCAAAAAGGGAATAAGCGGCGAAGAGCCGGAGGAAGCCGCCAAGGAAGAGAAGGCGGCTAAAAAAGAGGATTCCGAAAAACTCCCGCCTTGAGGAGTCCTGCAAGACCGCTATGAGAGAGATTACCCGGAAGTGGAGTTTCAGAGGTCTGTACCCGATCGAGGTGGCCAGTCAATACCTGGGCGGGCTGGGCCTTCTATGTTATGAAATCCTGGGTTGCATTCGTAAGCGATGGGAAGGCGGCCTCATCCTGGCGCAGATGGAACATATCGGGGTCCGCTCCCTTTCCATTGTTACCATTACCGCAGTGTTCACAGGAATGGTCCTTGCCCTCCAGATGGGGAGCTACCTTACGCGCTTTGGCGCCAAACCCTATGCGGGGAGAATCCTGGCCCTCATCATGCTGCGCGAGCTGGGACCCGTGCTCACCGCCTTGATGATTGGGGCGCGGGTCGGGTCGGGGATCACAGCAGAGATCGGTTCAATGAAGGTCACCGAGCAGATCGACGCTATGCGCTCTCTGGGGATCAGCCCTATCCAGAAATTGGTCTTCCCCCGACTGGTTGCCCTAATCGTCATGCTCCCCTTACTCACCATTCTGGCCCTGTTTGTGGGAATCCTCGGAGGCCTCGTTATTAGCGTCACGGAACTCGACATCAGCGGCAGTTTTTACTTTAGCTCGATTATCCAATTCATCAGATTCCAAGACCTCTTTAGCGGTTTGGGGAAAACCTTCTTCTTTGCTTTCTTTATTGCTATCATTGCCTGTCACAATGGTCTCCAAGTGAGCGGAGGGGCCGATGGGGTAGGTCGGGCAACCACGCACACAGTAGTGACCGCTTGCATCACGATTTTTATTTCAGATTTCTTTCTGACCAAGTTCTTTCTCCAACTGTAATGGTGGGAACAACCAGATTTATCGAATGTCGCAACCTCTTTAAGTCCTTTGGCGAAAAGAGGGTGCTTCAAGGGGTGAACTTGACGGTAGAAGTTGGTGAGACGATAGTGATCTTGGGCGGGAGTGGGTCCGGCAAGACCGTTCTGCTGAAGCACCTGAACGGGCTGATCATTCCAGAGTCAGGAGAAGTCTTTCTGAATGGATTGGAGATATCCCGCTTGGAAGAGGACAGTCTCAGGAAGGTGAGAAAAAGTGTAGCGATGGTTTTCCAGGGAAGCGCCCTCTTTGATTCCTTGACGGTCGGGGAAAACGTCTCCTATCCGCTAGAGGAGCACACAGAGTTGTTGCCTGGTGAGGTTCGAGATAGAGTGAGCGAGGTCCTCTCCCTGGTCGACTTAGAGGGATGTGAAGGGCTCTATCCCGCGGAGATGAGCGGGGGAATGAAGAAAAGGGGGGCCCTAGCCCGGGCCTTGGCCCTGAGCCCCAAAGGGCTTCTCTATGATGAACCGACAACGGGGCTGGATCCTATTATGACCCATCGAATTAATCGATTGATCCGCAACCTGCAAAAAAAGCTGGGTGTGACTTCAGTAGTGGTCACCCACGACCTCCAAAGCGCCTTTACGGTGGCGGATCGCCTTGCCTTTCTGGATAAAGGGCAAATCCAGTTCATCGGCACGAAGGACGAGTTCCAGAAGTCCTCGTACCTCGCACTCCAAGAATTTCTTAGCAGCGGATGAGAGGGACCTCCGTATGAAAAACACTGCGACCTTGCAGACCAGGGTGGGCCTGCTCATACTGATTTCCCTATTTGTCCTGGCCGGTACCGTTCTCCTGATGGGGAAGGAGAGACGTCTCTTCGAGAACAAAGTTTCCTTCGAAATTCGATTTTCTCGCACCATCGGCCTTAGGGAAGGGGCACCCATCAGCCTCGTCGGGGTCAGGGTTGGTTCGGTCGAGAGCCTCACGTTCCCCCGAGACTTACGTGAGAATTATATTGTGGTGCGGGTGAAAGTTGTTGGAAACGTGGCACGCCGCATCCGTAAGGATACGGTGGCCCGAATTCGTACCCTGGGGCTTTTGGGGGATAAATTCATCGAACTTTCAGGGGGAAGCTTTGGTAGCGCTCCTGTTCCCTCAGGAGGTTTGATCTCCTCGATTGATCCGATTGACTATGAGGCCCTCTTGGGTAAGGGAGGAGGAGTGGTTGAGAATTTCATAGAGACCACCAACTCTCTCAAAAACGTTCTCAAGTCGATAGAAGAAGGGAAGGGATTGCTCGGCCAGATCGTCGCTCCAACTCAGGAAGGAACGTGGATTGAGACGGCCAACAATCTCCGTTCTGCTTCTGGCTCCTTGAAGAACATCCTCCGCTCGGTTGAGAGAGGGAAAGGGATGTTGGGCCAACTGCTGTGGAACAAAGAGGCGGGCCAGGCGATGATAGAGGACTTGAGGATCGGCTTGCATCAGTTGCGGCAGGCGACAGCATCCCTTCAAAAGACCACTCAAAAAATCGAGAGGGGTGAAGGGACCTTGGGAACGCTGATCCAGGACCCTAACGCCGGCAAAGAAATCCTCGCTAGCCTGCGCCGATCCGCCTCCAACCTCGAGAGTGTAACGCGGCAGCTCCGGAATGGTGGAGGGATCCTCCAAAGGCTGATAACCGACAAGCCTTACGCGGATCGCCTTCTGGGAGACCTGGAGCAAACCACGAGGGACTTGGCCCAGATCACGGGAAGGATTGAGAGGGGCGAAGGGACCATTGGCGCCTTAGTGAACGATCCGGAACTTTACCAGGAGGCTAAGGAGTTAGTTGGAAATGCGAAGGGGAGTTGGCTCTTTTCTATCTATCGATTCTTCCATAATCTGGGTTCCTCCGAAGAAGATTCACCGACAGGAGGAATATCTGAAGGGACACAGAAAGAAACAGATTAAGGACCAGGAGGTTACAGAGCACAGCCATGCGATTTCTTCCGAGAGATGAAAAATTCTACGATTTTTTCGAGGCCAGTGTAAAAAAGGTGGTTCAGGGAGCGGCCCAACTGGAGGAATTGATCAAGAATTTCAAAGAGGTTCCACTTAAGGCCAAACAGATCAAGGACACCGAACATGAGGGTGACCTCATTACCCATCATACGATTGAGATGCTCCATCTTACCTTCGTGACCCCTTTGGATCGGGAAGATATCCACAACCTGATTACCTCGCTGGACGATGTCCTGGACTACATCGAGGCGTGCGCCGAGAGTCTCAACCTTTTCAGGATTGGTGAGACCACAGAAGAAGCCATGCTCCTCGTGGGAGTCCTTGTAAAGACTGTCAAGGAGGTAGAACAGGCCGTCTTTAAGTTGCGCCACTTGAAGGGAGCGGACTCCATCATGAGGCACTGTATTGAGATCAACCGTCTAGAAAACGAAGGCGATTATGAATGCCGGGCAGCGGTGGCTAAATTGTTCGCGCCGGAGAATAATCCTCTTGAGGTCATCAAGTGGAAGGAAATCTACGAGACCCTAGAGAATGCTATCGATCGATGTGAAGATGTAGCCAACGTCCTGGAAGGGATTGTCCTCAAAAACGCTTAGCCGTGATATCCGTCCTTTTGATTGCAACCTACCAAAACCGTGTAGAGAGAGAGCCTTGAGAGTTTATAGACTCTTTCTATCTTCAAATCTGTTGCTTGGATAAAAGGTTTGAGTTTGAGATTAGTGCGCCAGCCCAGCCGTCGGGTCACAGGGTCAAGGGCCTGGGTTACAAAGCCCAAGGGCGGAAAATCGCTGGTGAAGTGATTCACAATCACAATTCTTCCTCCGGGCCGGCACACTCGCTGGGCTTCTTTTATCATCCTGATCGGGTTGGGGACCACTGTGACCACATGAAAGGCCATGACATAATCAAAGCAATCGTCGGGGAACTCGAGGTGGAGGGCGTCCATTTCCAAAACCTTCAAGTGGGTCCACCCGTTCTTTCTGATCTTTCCCTGGGCGCGGGCCAACATATCCGGCGCTAGATCGATCCCAATCACCTCGCAGTGGCGAGGATAGGCGGGAAAGGAAGTGCCGGTTCCAGCCCCTAGTTCCAACACCCTTGCCCCCCTGGGGATATTCATCGCCGCGATGACCCATCTTAGACGGGAATAAAAGATCTTGCCAAAGATTTTGTCGTAAACGGGCGCGAAGTCCGAATAGAGTTTACTTTCGTGTGCTTCTACCTCACCCATGATCCCAACCTCAAGCCCCGATAACAATCTCAGGCATCTCGGATTTCCCTCGTTTGCCTTTTGTTAAAAGAGGAGATATCCCTCTTCCGAAACCGCCACTGTTTCCCCTGCTTGAATGCGGGCAATAGGTTTTTCCTCGCGAACTCATTGACCGTGTCAGGACTCAGGTCCAGGATCCTGGCAACTTCCCTGCTGTTTAGCAGATCCTCTTCTCTCTCCAAC
Organism: Deltaproteobacteria bacterium; assembly: GCA_027297485.1. The sequence goes on along the minus strand of JAPUHZ010000144.1, from coordinate 9,278 downwards.
ATAAAACCCCCTTCTAATGATGATCTTCCGTTACCCAACGGTATAGGATGTTAGGTTGTGTTTTCTAACAAGTTACATGGGGCCTGTCAAGGCAGGGCTTGACTTGCGCCTTAGCTCAAGTTCCTCTAGCATCAATTGGCTCCTGATGAAAAAAATCCTCAAGATTATTAGCCTAGTAGGGACCTCCTTAGTTCTTTTTTTCGGGCTTGTCCTTTTTGCCTTTTACTATCTGATCGAAGCCGGTGAATTTCGTCGTTTCCTCATCAGTGAGGTTGAGAAGCGCACGCAGTTAAAGGTCAGGGTGGGAGAGGCGGAGCTGGAGATGGGAAGGGTAATAGGGATCTCCTTTCGGGATTTTGCCTTGATTGAGCGGGAGAAAAATCGCCCCGTGATTACAGCTCAGAAGATCCTGATCCGGGTAGCCTTGCTGCCGCTATTAGAACGCAGGGTGGTTTTTCACGAGGTCCGCTTCTATCAACCGGTGCTTCAAGTCACCCGAGATAAACAGGGCAAATTTTCCTTTCCAAACTTGATGGTTAGCCTCCCCTTCCAGGAACAGAAGGAGGTTCAGTTTACCCTTGATCTACAGGAAATCGGGGTTGAAAAAGGGGAGGTCAACTTCCTGGATTATCGGCAGGAGCGAGGGCCCACCGTTACCCACTTCCGTGAAATAGATCTGAACCTCCGCCACATCCAGGCAAAGGAGCTGCCGCTCTCAGAATCCAAGGTTTCACTAAGGACTGCAACCCGGGGGCAAGAAGAGCCGCAAATGGAATTTAGCTTGAAGACAGCCATCGAGAAAGACGGCAAGAGGGCAAGGCTCACGTCGAAGGGGAAAATTCTTTTTCCCAGGGATGCCTCTGAGCTGCGACAAATATGGTTTGATTTGGATAGCCATATTGAGGATTTGCCAGCGAGTCTGTTTTGGGATTATTACGGCCAGTTCCTGCCGGTCAGAGCAGTTCATGGGACCCTTGGCTCCCGCCTCCATTGGCAGGGGAGCCTGGCCCGACGAGTTCAGGTGAGAGGGAAAATTGACTTTAAGCGGCTCGAGGTCGATGCGCCCGGCATCTTCGCCAGCAACGTGGTGCCCGGGAATGGACGACTGGAGCTGGAAATAGAATTCACACCCCAAGAGATTCGTTTCTCGCGCCTTGATTTGCGCTCCAAGGAGATCAGTCTATCCGCGCAAGGATCCATGCGCTCCTTGAGAGACAAAGATCCATACTTGGAGGTAAATGTCACCACGCCTTTCTTGCCGCTCCGTGCGGCACGGAAATATATCCCTTTAAGGACTCTTAAATCACCCAAATGGGGATATCTCGTCAGGGCAGTGAATCAAGGAGAGGTGCGTTTGACCAAGGCTGGAGTTGCCGGTCGCCTGTCTGAAATCCGTCGCCTATTAGAGCCTGGCTTTGAAAACCATATCTGGTTCGATGTCGAGGTACGGGAGGCAGGAGCCAACCTGACGGGAGATGCCTATCTTCCTCTGCGGGGTGTCAGCGGGCGGGTGGTTCTTGAGAGCGGAGTCCTCTATTACAAGGGTTTCAAAGGCACATACGGCCTTTCACGCTTTGCGGAAATCGAGGGGAGCCAAAAGGGGGTTCTTACGGATCATGGGCTTCTTGAACTTCGCGTCGGGGGCGAGATGGATCTCGGGGAGTTGCGAGAGCAACTCAAACTTGGTCTTTTTCCTGCCTTTGTAGGTGAGATCACAGCCGTCGTTCAGGAACTGAGTGGAAAAAGCAAGTTTCAGATATCTTTACGCAAGGAATTTTCCTCTCCCTATCATTTTGAAGGCCGGCTCTCCTTGGAGGATGCGGGCCTGCGTATAGGCGATCTCTCTTTCACTGAGGTTGAGGGAAGGCTATCTCTTTCTCCTAAAGAGATACGCATTGAAAAGGTTTCGGCTCTGCTGGCCGGTTCTCCCATCCGTGCGCAGGGAACCGTTAGCCAATATTTGTCAGAACGGGGATCCTTTGACCTCGTGGTTGAGTCCCCCGGCGTCAAAGCGGGAGCCATTACGAGTCTTCTTCTATCTGCGGGGTCTCCCCAGGATCCTGGAACAGTGGCCGGCATGATCCGATATCAGGGTTCTTTGAATTCTAGTGAGGGTAGAAAGCTGAGTGGCTCTCTGGACCTGATCGGCGTTCAACTTTCCCTGGAACCTCTCCAGTCGAATTTGCAAGAAGTATCCGGCAGAGTGAAATTTGATGAAAAGGGAATTGATTTCCAGAGTATCACGGGTCAAGCATTTGGGTCTGACTTTGACTTGAGCGGCCAATGGAGGCATTCCGAAAAACCTCAGTTGATTTTTACGTTCAGCTCTCCGGAGATGGACATCGGTTACCTTCTTTCTCAAATCGAGCCAGAATCAAGCGATTGGTATAATCGTGTCCAGGCCAAAGGGAAGGTCAGAATTAGGAAGGGTCGGTATGAAGGCTTTGAGTTTTCCGATCTTGAGACCGATCTCAAGCTTGAGAAGAGAGTGTGGAGTTTGAGTAATTTTTTTGCCCGATCACAGGGCGGGACGATCCAAGGTGCTGGTTGGATTGCAGATTATCCCGAGAGTATTGGTTTTTCCGTCGAGCCAAAGATTCACGGGGTCCCCGTTCAAGGTTTTCTGGGCTGGTTTGATATCGGCACAAGGGAAATCACCGGGAATGTTAATCTTACCGGCAAGCTGGAGTCGGCTGGGGCGACAGGAGCGGAAAGAAAACGCAATCTGATCGGGAAATTCCATCTTGAAATTAAAGATGGTGTAGCTAAGCGCCTACCGCTATTGGTGAAAATTCTCAACGTTATGGATCTAACGCGCTGGTTCTCCCTCGAATTGCCGGATCTCAAACAAGAGGGAATACGGTTTCGCAGTATTACCGCCGACATTGAAGTTGAAAAGGGGATTTACTTGTCAAAAAATTTTTTTGTCGACAGCGACGACATTGGCATCACAATGACCGGTAAGTTTGATGGACCAGAGGAAGTTCTAGATGCCGTGGTCGCTCTTCGACCGTTTCCCAGATTAGATTCCGTAGTGAGTTACATACCACTTATTGGGCCAGGGATAGCCGGTATTAAGAATTCCATCTTGGTATCAAGCTTTAGTGTTAAAGGACCGATAGCGGATCCATCTATCAATTATGCTCCGTTGAGTACGCTCGACGAGGCGGCCAAGAGTTTTCTCAAGATTCCGGAAAAACTCATCACTATCCCGGGTACAGGAAAAAAGTGACCTGGCAGCTGACGCTTTACACCCGCGAGAAATGCTGCCTTTGCGAGGAGATGAAAGATATTATTCGGGAGGTGGCCAGTGAGGTCCCCTTGGAGGTCAAAGAAATCGACGTGGATGGGTCACCTGATCTAAGCGAAAAGTATGGTGACGAAGTCCCCGTCCTCTTCATCAACGGCCGCAAGGCCTTCAAGGTCCGGGTGACGGTTAAAGAGCTTAGAAAGAGATTGAGGAATAATACGGGATGAAGAAGCTAACAAAAGCCGTGTAAATAATCATGCAGGTAGAATAGAAGAGATAAGTCAAAAAAGATTATGGGAGGTCCATATGAAAAGAATTAAGGCCTTTTTTAAAACATCGCTCCTTGGTGGCATGGTCGTCATTTTACCTGTAGCCATTTTAGTATTTGTCTTTAAGTGGCTGTTTAATCTAATCACGGATATCGTCCAACCCCTGACAAACCTTGTCATGGCAAAATCCCAGATTCAGGAGATTCTGGCGGATATACTGGTCATAACCGTTATCCTTATTGCTTGTTTTATTATTGGTGTATTCGTAAGGACGAGATTAGGTGCGTTCATTTACAAGACGCTCGAAACTCGGATTTTGAAGGTAGCTCCCGGTTACTCCCTAATTAAAGAAACCGTCCTACAGTTTCTTGGAAGTAAAAAGTCTCCGTTTTCATCCGTAGCTTTAGTTCAGGTTTTTGGAAACGAAACGCTTGTGTCTGCGTTTGTAACGGATACGCACGAAGATGGCAGTTATACTGTATTTGTACCGACAGGCCCCAACCCCACTTCGGGGAATATTTACCATCTCAAAGGGAAGTACGTGCATCCTGTAGATGTGCCGGTTGAGGATGCGATGAGATCCATTATTAGTTGTGGCGCAGGCTCAAACAAGCTTATCAACGCACACAAAGCCTAATATTCAGCCGTGCCCGACAGCGTGACACAATCTCGTCCTACTACTGCCTGAACCTGCGAGGGATCCCAGCCCGGGAGGCTCGGGTCTCGAGGTCGTTGATTTTTTTCTCCAACGCGCGCAGCTGTTTATCAATCCATTTGCGCTGCTTCTCCGACCCGGCATTTGAGCGGCCGTCCTCGTATTGCTTTTTTATCTCCTGATAGCGGCGAAATCTATGCTCCCACCACTCAAGGGAGTGTCCATCGGTAGGGCTTTGCTTGCGCTCCAGTGTCACTTGATTTCGAGAGTAGTTGATTTGGACGTGGAACTCTAAGAGGAAATTCGCCCCTAGAAGGCCTATCTTGTCGGAACCCGACGACAGATCCATGATCGATACTAATAAGTCTCTGACCTCGGCCTCTCCGACTTTTAAGCTTTCGATCTCAATCAGGGGCACGTCGACACTGCCCCCAATCCCCCCGGTAGTGATGCTGATGCCTTTGTCGGGATCAATGCCCGACTGCTGAGCCAAGGATAGTGGAATCGTAGTCTCATTAGCCCCCGTATCCAGGAAAAACCTTCCAGTACCTTTCCCATCGACGATTCCTTCGACGATGATGTGATTGCCCTTGCTGCGTTTAAAGGGGATAACGAACTGCTGGGGTTGGGAGGCAGTTTGGGATTGCCTCGGTTTAGGCCGTGACAGAGACGCCGGTGGCCTCGCGCCGGAAGGAAAGCTTCCTCCTTTCCACCTTGTCCCGGTATTTTTCCGGGACCGAATGGAAGCTATCGATGAAGTGGACAGCGCCTTTCTCGTCAACCCAGCGGTAAAGCTCCTGTGCAGTGACTCCGGTAGCAAGGAAGCACAGACTGAAGAATAGGAGAAAACTAAACAGCCATTTCATGTAATCCTCAAGTAGCAGTTTACCATATCATCCTAACTACCCGATAGTTGTGCTCAATAAACTTTTTCGCTGTTTCCTCAGCCTCTTTTTTGCCGGGGCCGGTGAAGCGGTGCGGGATGCCCAGGTGGCCTAGCATCAGGCAAGTCTCGTTGAGGGCACGTTCGGAGACAAAGGAAATGTAAGCGGCCCAACCACCCCCTTCCTGAACTGTTTTGATCTCCAGGCGGGCGATTCCGTTTAGTGAAGGGAGCTGCACATCGAACTTCATTATTTCAGCTATCAGCAACTAGCTCTCAGCCAGGAGAGACGGAAGACATGAGGCATAAGCTTTTAGCCTAATGCGGTGACTGAAAGCTGATCGCCGTCGGTTGATTTTTACGGATAAGGGGTTTCCATAGCGGCGCGTTTCATCTGGGCGTGGAGATCGACCATGGTGAGGGCGCAGTATTCCATCGAATAGCCGGCCCTAAACTCTACTCTACCCTCCTCCAAGGCGCGCTGGAGGACCGTGCGGTTGAAGGCGCCGTGACCCATCGCCTCTTCGCCTCCTTCCCCTAAGGCGTGGGGTTCCAGGTCAGCCTCTTCGTGGGTGGAAAAATAGACGGCCTGCTCCTTGGTAAACTTGTAGTGGCTGGTTAAGGCCCTGAACCACTCGCCGGACCAATGGGCCAGGGATTCCTCATAAACATGCAGGCCCCATAGCTCGACAATCGAACCATCGATAAAAACCTTGTGACAGAAGTCGTTGATGGCACGCCCCGCAGAGAGATAGGGGTCCTCTAACATCTCCTTGCGATCGAGGCCAAACGCCTCGGCGGTTTGCAAAAGGACCAGCACGTGGCCGGGAGGCTTGGGGGAGATCAACTCATCCGCGATCTTAGCGCAGAAAGGACCCAGGAGATCATAGTGATGCACGAAAAAAGGGAGGTGAGTGTAATAGGAAAGGGCATTCAAGGCGTTCACCTCTAAGGAGAAATGGCCCCAGTTCTTGAAGAACTGTCGGATCACCGGCATGGGGAGCTTTCCATCTCGCAGTTGGGTCATGAAAGGACCGTTATGGATTTTTTGTTTCCAAGATTCATACATCTTGACGTAGAGATAATCGACGTAAGTCTTAGCCTCCTGAGAGGTCAACTTTTCGCCGGGACGAGGTTCTTTCACTTTGGTCACTTTCTTTCCTCCTTTATGCCCGTGAATGGGACGATTTCACGCTGTTTATCACCGGCCTATCTCCTTGTCAAGAATGTCATGAATTGGAAATCACTGCCACCTGGGTTAGAATGCCATTATGGCTACAGCACCAAGCAAAAAACTGGAGAGCTTTCCCAACCCTCGACCCGGGAGAGACTACGAGATCAGCATGGAGTGCCCCGAGTTTACCTGCATGTGCCCGCGCACGGGTCAGCCTGACTTCGCCACGGTTCGGATTCGCTATGTCCCGGATGAACTGTGCATCGAGCTAAAATCCCTCAAACTTTACCTCTGGTCTTTTCGTGAGGAGGGGGCCTTCCACGAAGACGTTATTAACCGCATCCTGGACGATCTGGCGGGGGTCTGCCGTCCGAGGTCGATGACAGTCGTAGGGGACTTTAACGTTCGCGGTGGCATTCACACAGTGGTCACGGCAGAATATAAATCCAAGTAACGGCTCCTTATCTCCTCACGAAAATTCCATGCTGACGAATTTCTATGTCTGATACTAGCGTTTTAAGAGAGATCCTCGTCGTCCTCACGGGCACTATCTCTATCGTCTTTCTTTTTCAAAAATTACGGTTCCCAGCCATCGTTGGGTTTCTCCTGGCCGGCGTGATCATGGGTCCTGATGGGTTAGGGTTGATTCGGGATGCGCACCGGGTGGAGACACTGGCCGAGATCGGCGTTGTTCTCCTGCTCTTCACCATTGGACTTGAGTTTTCGTTGGGGGAGCTCTTATCAGTCCGCCGCTATGTTATCTGGGCCGGGATACTACAGATCTTGCTCACGACCCTTGTGGTTTTGGCTGTCTCCTTTTATCTCGGATACGCGATCGAGGTGGGCATCTTTTACGGCTTTCTGGTCTCTTTAAGCAGCACCGCCATCGTTCTCAGGATCTATGGCGACCGGGGTGAGATTGATGCGCTGCAGGGAAAGTTGGCTACAGGCATCCTCCTCTTCCAGGATCTCTGCATTGTCCCCATGATGCTTCTGGTCCCTGTCTTGGGCCAATCAGGCAGGGTCTCCCTTCCTCTCATCGGATGGGCGTTAGTCAAAGCTGTGATGGCGCTCCTGTTCATTGGATTGGCAGCACGGACTGTATTGCCTTGGCTTTTGCGCCATGTAGCCTTTTTGAGGAATCGGGAGCTCTTTATCCTCTTTGTCATTTTCATCTGCTTGGGAACAGCCTGGTTGACCTCGGAGTCAGGTCTTTCTCTGGCCCTTGGGGCATTCATCGCAGGTCTTGTGATCTCAGAGTCAGAGTTCAGCCATCAGATCGTTGCTGAAATTCTCCCCTTGCGGGACACCTTCAGCGGCATTTTTTTCATCTCTATCGGCATGCTGCTCGACCTCAATTTTCTCGTGCATGATATTTTTACCGCTCTGCTGAACCTTATCCTGATCGTTGGGATCAAGGGGGCGGTGATCTTTCTAGTTTTCTGGTGGCTTTACCGTTCTCTCCGGCTCAGCGTGGTGTTGGGTTTAAGCCTAGCCCAGATCGGGGAATTTTCTTTTATCCTTGCGCAAGCGGGGCGAGGTTTTGGGCTTTTGACCGAAACGGGGGAACAAACATTTCTGACCACCTCGATCCTCAGCATGATCGCAACTCCTTTCCTGATCCAGTGGGCCCATCGATTAGGCTTTGGTTTAGAGACGATGGTCAGTGGCGCCTTATATAGGCAGTCGTCTAAGGAAGGAGAAGGGGTGGAGAGTTCGACCCCGGGACATGTCATCGTCGTGGGCTATGGATTAAACGGGCGGAATCTTGCCCGGGTCCTTAAAGAGGTCGGTATCCCTTACAGGATCTTAGAGATGGATCCGGATCTGGTAAGCGAGGCCAAAGCTGCTGGAGAGTCCGTTTCTTTTGGCGATGGGACCCGACCGGAAATTCTGCAGAAGATGGGCATCGGGCAGGCACGGATCCTGGTGATTGCCATTTCGGATCCGGTCGCCACTGCCCATGTTGTCTCACAGGCGCGCCGCCTAAGGCCTGACCTCTATCTCATCATCCGCACCCGTTACGTGGCGGAGATCGACCGCCTCTATCGCCTGGGCGCCAATCAGGTCATCCCGGAGGAGTTTGAGACTTCGGTGGAGATCTTTGCCCGCGTCCTGCAGGAGTATCACATCCCGCGCAATGTGATATCCCTCCAAGTCGATCTGATTCGTAAAGAGCATTATGGGACGCTGCGCGGCCTGCGCCTCCAGGGAAAACGGTTGGATGAGTTGAGTCAATTCCTGGTTGGGACAACTACCGATACCTTTTTGCTCTTAGAGGATTCTCCTGCGATTGGGAAGAGCCTGGCGGAACTGGAGCTCCGTTCACGAAGCGGGGTGACGTTGATTGCGGTGGTGCGTGAGGGAAAGTCGATTCACAACCCGGGAGCCGAGTTCGTGTTTGCATCTGGCGATGTCCTCGTGCTTTTGGGAGGTCATAAGGAGCTGGACCAGGCCAGCCAGGTCCTCAGTCCGCTGGGGTATACTGGCGAATCCTGATATTATTTTAGGATAGCCCATGGTCAATGTAATTTGCTTTCTGAGAAGATTTCGAGTAAAAAACTTTTTCTTAGGCGGAATTTTCCCTATGGACTTTCGGGCCAAAGACCGCCAGGCTGTGGTCCGTCATTTTGATAGCCTGAGAGCCGCGGACGTTCCTCAAGGGCCGGTCCGATTTTTTGGAGGAGATAATTTATGGCTTACACCGTGAAGAACGAAAAACTCAATAACTGGGTTCGCGAAGTGGCCAACTTATGCAAACCTGATGCGATTTATTGGTGTGACGGGAGCAAGGAGGAATTTGATCGTTTGATGGCTCAGATGGTCATGAGCGGTGCCGCCATTCCACTGAAGCAGCGTCCTAACTCCTTCCTGTTTCGTTCCGATCCAAGCGATGTGGCCAGGACCGAAGAGCAAACCTATATAGCGACCCCAGCCAAAGATCAAGCGGGTCCCACTAATAATTGGATCGACCCTGACGAACTCAAGCAGACTATGGAGGCCCTATATAACGGCTGCATGAAAGGTCGGACGATGTACGTCATCCC
>JAPUHZ010000143.1 GCA_027297485.1 Deltaproteobacteria bacterium | reverse complement strand
TCCTGTTCTTCAAATCTCCCTGACATCAGGCACCCTGAACTCAATCTATTGTTTTTAAGCCGGGACTTCAATAGACTCGGAAGGAGAATGGCTAGACAGCGCATTTTGGCAAATAGTCGCCGAAAAGAAGACACTTTTTGGTATGCTCAACTAAGAAATACATATACATTGCACACGCTCGTTCTGGCATTCCTTTTGCTCCAATTTCCTCCAAACAGGTCTCAAATGAAAAAGAAGATCCTCATAGTGGAAGACAACCTGGCTGTGAGCAAAGCCCAGCAGCTCCTTCTTGAGCCTCGCTATGAAACCATTCCGGCGATGGACGGCAAGCAAGCTGTTGATATTGCCGCTACTCAACTGCCGGATCTTATCCTGATGGATATCATAATGCCCGTGATGAATGGTTACCAGGCTACCCGCCTGATCCGTGAGAATCCAAAGACCCATTCCATTCCGATCCTAGCTGTGACTGCGCTGGACGGCCCTATATACGAGGAAGAGTGTTTCCAAAGTGGTTGTGACGATCACATTGCTAAACCATTCACAACTAAGGACCTGGTTCCCTGTGTCGAGAAGCTGTTAATGCAGTCCGGTGGTAGTCTAAGTACTCTTCCCTCATAGCCCTCTCCCTTGTTCCCTTCCCTCTTGCTCTAACTGATGTGGCTCTCGGGTAGCGCAAGGTTCAGCACTAAATGAAATTACATCGATTCCACTTTTATCTAGTTTTGTCCTTATTGTCTTCCTGTGGATTTGGCCTATGCGCTTCCCTAAGGGATCATCACATTTCATCCAGTGCTCGACGTAGAAGAAGATAGTAAACAACGAGAATAATAACGAACATACTCAAGGAGATGCTTAGGATTATCGAGAGGGGCATTATTGGGACCATGGGTCCATACGCTACTACAAATGAAATGATGCTCAACACAAGGAAAACAGTATAGAAGAGAGCGTAAAAGGAGCGTTTGATTGACTTGCTATAGTTTAGTCCAGGCTCCAATTCAGGCGTCTTTTCGACGACGATTGAGTCAACAATCAAGTCGTGTGAGGATTGCCTCTCTGTGTCAATGCTATAAAACAGCGGAAAAATACTACCCGACACGATTGCTAAAACATATCTAAAATACGCTCTGAAAAATCCTAAATTGGTACCGTCAGTCTTTACCACTTTGATGTCCATTATTTTGAACCCGGGAGTTTGAGCGAATTTGGAGACGGGCCAGGTAAAATAGACAGCGACTATTATGAATATTTGAACCAACATCGTAGCCCAATTGAACCAATCGAGTTGACGCAACAGGATAATACCCAATATGAACAGAGTCCCGGCGATTAAACCGTCAATTAGGTTTCCGAAATACCTGTCTATAAGGTTGGCAAATTGATATTCACGTCCATGTATTTGGGCCATTTTCGGCTCCTAACAGGCTGCTGAAAAAGACTCATATGCTTCGTTGCGCTCAATCTCCTCGCTCCAACGTACCGCCTAAGTACGCCTACGCTCGTCGATTTTTCGCGCGCCTCGCCTCTGAGATCTTTTTGACCAGCCTGCAAACAGCTTTTTTCAATAACCTGCTAAGTTTGCTCACTTTACCAAAGCTATAGCTTAATTCCTTTCCTTTGCTACACAGAATCCGAGGCATTTACCCCGTGGATGCTTGTTGAGCTCATATCGAGCGGCTGTGTGCTTGGGGTTCCACAAATCTATTACTAGGCAAGGTCGGGCATTATTGTCAAATAAAGGGCTCCAACAAGTTCACGCACAGGCGCTGGAGCATCACGAACCATTGAATATTACGTGGTTACGGCATGGCATTCCTTTTGCACCCAACAATAGCTAACTGTAGAGGTGAGCAAGATACGGAGAATGAGATGCCGACGGTCGGTTAGGTAGCACTATGATAAAACCAACAATAAAAAAAGGGCAAAATAAGGTAACAATACGGGGTAGGCGTTTACCTTACGTACTAGGCGGGTTGATCGCTTCCTTAATTGTGGTGGTTGGAATCTTGTTTGCTATTGCTCCGGCGAGGTGGGGTCGGTACCGTGAGAGCACATATGATTCCGTTACCAAGTCCAGTTTGAATAATGCTGTAAATGCTCAGGAATTGTACTTTGCTCAGAATACTTCCTACAAATCGTGTGTTGCCTGTACCTCTAGTGACCTACCGGGTTACCACAACCAATCGAAAGTAAAGCTGAACGCTGAAACTGAAAAAGAGGGGTATATACTGATAGCTACCCATAAAGACTGCCGCCGCGGTCAATGGACTTACCAAAGTAGTACTGGAAAATTCACTAGCCCTCGCCCATTCGATGATTGTAAATAACACTTTATTGGCAGAGGGAGTAGTCCTCTATTCTATTCTCTTGCCTTACACTCGTAGGCCTAAACTCATCCATGGTGTTGAAGGGAAATCTGGAACAGGCCCAAATCAGCTGGCAGGCGAAAAGCCTAGCAACCCCGTGTAGTAGTTCATATTTCCGTAACGCCGAACTAGAACAATTTTAGCAAATAATTACACAAAATGGTGATATCGGCCGCCCACGTGAAACATAAACCCTTAAAGATCAGATAGTTAGAGCCTGGTACTGCTCTTGCTTCAATTTTTTACGGAATTAGCAGATCCATGAACTACCAGAGAAGCTATGGCCCAAAAATGCCTCCGTCCCATCGGATTCTTTGTACCAATCTCTTGGTGCTCTTTGTGCTGGGATTTCTCTTAAGCCTGCCATCGTATTCTCTCTCGGCTGAGCTACGTTCGCCGTCAGAGGTGCGCTACGTTTCAAAGCTGATTGATGCGTATGGGAAACACGCAATCATCGATTGGATACTTAAACTCAGAAATGGCCAAATTACCGTTGAAATAGATGGTGCTTTTAAAGACTCTATCGGGCAGCCTCAATCTTCTTACATTACCCCGCGAAGCTTGCTGAAAGATATTCAAAAAGCGGGTTTGTCGATGGCGCAGTTTGCTACGGAACTGGTGGAGGTACAGAGGGCAAAACAACTGCAAGCAAGGATTGAGGCGGAAAAAAAACTCGAGGCTGAGCTTCAGGTAGAGGCGGATCTGGCTGCTACGGCCGAAAAGGAACGAAGGCGAGCTGCTAGGAGACGTGCTTTTTTAGACAAATATGGGGACGAAGGGGACAGTAAACGTAGCTCTGATGCCAACACAAATAGGGAGAGAAAGAATTCCAGACGTAACTCTGGCCCCAAAACGGCAGTACTTAAAGCGGGTCAGATAGCCGCTGTATCGGAGGCATATCTTGATGAGGCTTATCAATATTTAGAGGATGAGGATTCTGACGCTTTACAAGATCTGTTGGATGCTGGAGCTGTTTTTATAATGGTGCGAGGGGTGAGAGTTCATGTATTGGACCGTAAGATATGGCGCGGCAGGGTCAAGATCAGAGTTGTGGGCACGACGATAGATTTGTGGGCGGCTCTAGCGTCTATACAGCCGTAGAGAGGGGTAATCTGATCGGTTTTTTAACAATCCTCTTCGCTCCAAGTGTCATTGCAGATTAAATCAAATTCAAGCAAAAAGGCTAAACTTCCGCGATAGCTCCCTTAATTTTTCTTTATTCACTTGAATCCCCAAGCCTGGTTTGTCGGACAAAACAGCTCTAGCGCTCTTGACCTGGATCGGGGTGAAGATGTCCTGTTCTCCGAGGCGCAAAAATCCGGTCATCTCACCGCCCGGCTGAGCATTCTTTAGCGATGCATGGAGGTGCATTTCCGCAGCGGATAAAATCGGCGTACAGGCACTGCCTTGACCCACAACCACAGGAAGCCCTTTGGTCCCGACAACCGCTGCAACCTGAAGCCCTCTTTGAAATCCCCCAATATGGGTAAGCTTGATCTTTAATAGGTCGGCTGCATTCTCGGCAAGGACAGCAAGCGCTTCCTCTGGCGAGCTCACGCTCTCCTGGGCAGCAATAGGGACCGGTGTTGTCTTCCTTAATTCTGCCAGGCTCTTGAGGTCCCCTCGAGCCAGAGGTTGTTCCGCATCCGAGATGTTGAACTTTGCCAACTCACTCAGAAGTTCTCGTGCCTCCACAAAAGTATAGGTGGCATTCCCGTCCACTCGAATCGCGGCCTCCTTTCCCACGGCTTCTCTAACAGCAGCAACTCGTGCCACATCTTTTGTGCGATCTTTCTGTCCAATCTTGATTTTAAAGGTGTTGTATCCCTGCTGTTTGAGCTTTCGGACATGAGTTCCAATCTCCTCCTGCCCTAGGTCCAATCCCAATCCACCCACTAGTTCAATTTCCCTCCGAAAAGGCCCGCCGAAAAATCGATAGAGAGGCGCCTGATAGCGCTTGCCCAAAGCGTCATATATTGCTGTCTCAACGGCCGCTTTTGTCAGAGGGTGGCCGTACCGTGTCCTGTGAAGTGTTTCCAATACCGCACCGGTATTATCCAGATCCATTCCTACAAGCGCAGGACCAAAATACTTTTGCACCATGATTTCCATTGTCTCTAACGTCTCGTAGGTGTTGCCCGGTCTTCCCTGGGTCGCCTCTCCCCATCCCTCGATACCATCTCCAGTCTCAACGCGAACGATCAGGGTGCGGCAGTCCTCAAGAAACCCAGCGGCTCCGCCATAGACCTCGCTGATCGGCAGGGTCAAGGGGAAGACCTCGATTCCTGTAATCTTCATGCTTGACCTCTCAGAAAAGGACTAAGAGCTGAAAGGTCCGCCACCTTCTCTAAACGAATGACACTGTCCATTAGCTTCCCCAGCTTCTTGTCGGAGAGGAGCCGCTGGGTCAACCTCCTCGCCTTATCCTTCAGCTCCGGAGGGCTTAGAGGATTTTGCGGGGTGCCTTTGAAGTGAATGACAAGGGCACTGTGGCGCTTACCGTTGTTAAGGCGCACGGTAACTCTTGCCGCCCGGTCCCATCCTTTCTTCTCGATCTCCGCGTCCACTTTGAGCTTGACCAAGCGGGTCGTGGCAAGAATTTTCTTATCCCGGATTCTCTTTTCGTTGAAGGACTCAGGTTCCCTGGGATCAAAGTAGAGGCTCAGGGCCACACAAAACGGGATACTGTACTGCGCCATCATCAGGTCCCTGGGCTGGTAGATCCCATGATGGGTGACCAGCTTTTCTATTCCCGACACAACGATCTCTTTAATATCTTGTGGAGTAAAGTGGTATTGCTCTGTTAGCTTCTGCAGCGCTTCGATCGGCGCATGAGCATTGATATGACAGGCATAACGCTTGATGCAAATATTAAGGGATTCAAACTCGCGGCCCAGGCGGTGGGTGAGATAGGCTAAGTCCGGCGAATCGGAAAACGCACGGCAAAAGCCGAAATTTCCCTCCAACACACTCTCTGGACCCGCGAATCCATTTTGGGCCAGAAGAGCCGCAGTCACCCCTCCTTCCGCTGCCTTGCCCAGGTGGAGACGTTTAATCATCGCGCCTTCCCGGCAGCGCGAAAACTCCATTAAACCTCCGGAATAAGAGCCGGCAATTCCTAAAGCATGGACCGTTTGCCTTTCGCTGAGCTTGAGGAGCCGGCTGGCAGCTATTGCGGAGCCAAAGGTCCCGTTCAACGCAGGTGCGTGGAAGCCGCGTTTCTCCACAGAATTACCTGTAGCCACTCCGACCCGAAACATTACCTCACAAGCCGCCACTAGAGCCGTCAGAAACGACTTTCCATCAGCTTTCAACTCTTCCGCTACGGC
>JAPUHZ010000142.1 GCA_027297485.1 Deltaproteobacteria bacterium | reverse complement strand
AGCCCCATTCGCACCCTTTTACTGAGCATAACGACAAAATTGGCTCAGCGCCGCAGGGTCCTCGAAGGGCATATCGAATTATAGGGAAAATCTTTCCCCGTAACCGGTTAGAATTTCAACCAGCCTTTTAGGAGCTTTTCTGTTTCCTTTTTTTATAGATAATCTTCTGGGGTTCTGTAAGGGATGATATTGGAGATGGCCTTAAAGTGGTTATCATAAGCCACAATGGCTTTACAGTTCGCGAGGTGTGCACTTATCGCATGAGGAATGTCGCTGGGGTCTCTCAACGCAGAAAATTTTTTGGCAAGGTATCTTCTTTCCGTACGAGTAGAATAAGGAAGAATACGTAAAGGAGTTCCAATCATCCGTTCTAAAGCCGACTTCCCAAATGCATATCCCATCTCCTCGTCAGGCGCATTTTCGATTGCAAAAACATAGACCTCATGAAGGGCATAAAAGGAAGTAGCAGCTGAAATCTATCCAGAGATGATTTTGTTAAACAACCTATCTACGGCCTTGAAGCGTTCGACCTCGATAGACTGAGTTAGGGTGTAGACAAGCAGAATCGAGGTATCGAGATATACCACCTAGTCGGTGCCTGTTGCCTTCTTGGATGGGGAGGCTTTGCGACTTGACACTACCAGTTCCTTCTCACTGGCAAGGATGCGGCTGAGGCTATTTTTTCGGGCGCGATGGAGGAGCTTGTTAACGGATTTACCCCGAATATACTTACCAAAATCACGAAGTTCCATACTTTGACTCTATCTCGGAGCGAAGCCGATTGTCAATCGAATGAAGGCTAAAGTTGGTTTTGGCGCAAGATTGCAGAAAGGATGTCGGTATCCAACAAGACTTGCGGCAAGGCCATCAATTGACCTGTTTGTTAAAGAAATCAGTCCGGTTGAATGTGACGGCCTCAATCTCATGGATCTGTTTGTCAGACAATCCTTGATAGACCTCAGCGGCTAATTTGAGAAGCTCCTCTGGAGCGGCTTCCGGAGCCGTCTCTACTGTGAGGCGGACATGCTGCCCCTCAGAAATCCGGGGCGCCTTCACAGGCTTAAAAACACCGTTTTCATAGATCGCCTCTAAAGTTTCGCTCAGATTGTTACTCCTTCCAAAGCTTTCTCTAAGGAACAATAAAACCCTTACATGGCAAAATCAAGCTCGGTTATTTGGCCCATGCCGAGGTTGATGTAATCGCGTTATCAGACACTGTCCTTCCTAAACAATGCTCGGCATCACGACCCCCTCGTCCCACCGCTCGGCACACTGACTCCCGTCGTACAACCAATGTCTCCCCCAGCTGTCTCCCGGTCCACCCACATCTCAGAGTTCCTTTGTCACACACAAAAAACCCACCTACGGAAACTCTGTCCGGGCTAATCTTGTACCCGCAAAGATGTGACCGGATTAAATGATCCTCGCCTAGCTATAAGCTCAATTAATCGGTCTTTATTTATTCCAAGTACAAGGCTCCCGTCAAGGGGCTCAAATAGTGGTAAATACGTCGAGGATACTGCCTGGATTATTATGAAGTTAGGCCATGTCACCGCTTTTGGCGCTCTCTACGAAATTGACAAGGTCCTCGAAACTATAGTCACTCTGAAGGAGATCGGCCGGCTTGTATCCGCGGAGAAGAGGATGCGGAGTTAGAAGAAATCGCAAAAGTTCGCCCTCAGGTAGGCTATCGCCGATTCGCTCCAAAAGCCGCTGGAGCCGGTGCAGGCGCGCTCTGGCTTCAGAACGAGGCACCGCCCGTTTTCGCTCCCAGCGGGACACGGTCACCCACGAGGTGCCGAGAAGCCGTGCCATTTCTTCCTGCGAAAGGTTGACTTTTCTGCGAAGTTGACCCAAATCCACGCGCGGTTTGGCCCTCCTTATAACCGGGCTTTGCCGGGCGACTCTGGAAGTTCTTAGCTTAGCCATACGTCACACAATCAAAAACTATGCCCTAGGCGCACCAACCGCCCGTACCTGCTGGACCGTTACGAAGGAACTTTCAAGAAGCTGATCCAAGAAAATGACAAGCGTTCGACCAGAGGGTCGGTCCGCCCTGGAATACGTCCAAAACCCCTCTACCCCTTCTTCTCGAAGCCGACGGGCAAGTTTCCGGCAAGAAGTGTAGTCGTCACCCGTCAGCAATTCCGAGGTAACCTCGTATTTCATCTGATTTCCTGGCTCAGTCAAGTCAACAACGTTACTTAACTTCGCAGCCACCTCAACTATCCTGTAAGACACAGGCCTTGCCCGCCACCTGTGCAACACCTCTTCCCATGCAGTCTCCGCGCTCGAGGCCAGATAAGTTGTCCGCTTCCCCGTGGTCCTATCATGAAACCGTCCATTTTCGCTTCTTGAAGGTAGGGGATCTTTCTCGTGCTCACGATAGACAGCCTTGAAAACTCTTTTTTCTAGGGCCACCTAGAACTCTCCGTTCGTCACATCACCTCCAATAGACAAAATATAGAGGTTGTCTTCTGATATGTCAAGCGCTATGTCGGCTGTTATGGAACTTACTTGGAAGTCATGAGGGTGAGGTCTATGGAATTTTGTTTTCCCAAGTGTCAGAAAATTATAGGGTCAGGCCTGAGTATTGACTTAATGGCTCCCTTTCCGTTATGTTCTCCAATATGGCCAGAAAACCGCGAGTGGAATTCGAAGGGGCATTTTACCATGTGATTGTGCGGGGTAATCAGCGGCAGAAGATCTTTCGTGATGATCGGGACCGGGTTAACTACCTAGACCGTGTCGAACATTACCGGCAACGCTACCGATTTACGATTTACGCTTATGTCTTGATGTCCAACCACGTCCACCTCTTGCTCGAAACCGCCAAGACACCGCTATCAAAGATCCTGCAAGGGATTCAGTTTACTTACACGCAGTACTATAACCGGCATTACCGGACCGTCGGCCATCTATTTCAGGGCCGGTACAAAGCAATTCTTTGTGATCGGGATGCTTACCTTATGGAGCTGGTCCGCTACATTCACCTCAACCCTACCCGTCTGAAAAATCCCAAAGAGCTGAGCGGATATCACTGGAGCAGTCACCACCAGTATTTAGGAGAGAAGGGACCGGTCGCTGTCGACACGGCCTTAGTCTTGGGGCAATTGGGAAACTCGCCAGCGCAGGCTTACAAAGCTTACCGAAAGTTTATCGAAGACGGGCAGGGGCTAGGTCACGAGGAGCGCTACTACCAAGCGGTCGACCAGAGATTTCTAGGCGATGAGAAGTTCATTAAACGGATTGCCGAGCGAGCACCGGAAGGCGAGATCAGACCCCGCGGACCGAAGATACGATTTGAGACACTGCTGCACGCAGCAGCGCAGGTTCACGGTTGTAAAACCAAAGAACTGACCGCGCCAGGGCGCCACCGGGCGTGGGTGAAGGTGCGAGCGCAACTCGCGTACCTGGCGCGTGAGTGGTGCGGCATGAAGGCCATCGAGATTGCTCGTCGGCTCAATCGCGATGCATCCATGGTAAGCCGGATGTGTGCCGAGTATGAAACCGCTCGCAACCCAAAGACAGAAGAGGGGATTGCCGGAGTGGTTAACAAACAACCCACAACTCAGGCCTGACCCTATATTCTCTGGACTGAGTTACCGCCCTGAGGATGCCTCTTTAAGGAGCGCATCGTGGAGCAACTGCTTGATATAGGTTTGATACTTGGGGACCCGTTTGCGACGCGCAAGTTTACGTGCAAGCTCAAGGTCACGAATGGGCAACCGTATGCTCACTTGTTTGGTAGGTGGTTCGAGGACGTAGAATCGTTTCAATTCCCCACGATAATCCCGATTTTCGTCCAAGAATTCCGGACTAATCTGTTCCAGTATACAATTCGGGCAGAACCATTTCTCTTGGTCATCGCGGTACATTTCGCTGCCACACTTCCGACATTTCTTTAGCCTTTTCATCTTCCTTTCATCTCCCTATGCCAAAACAATATTTGTTTCCTATTTGATGGCCAAGCTGTAATGGCGTGATAGTGATCGCCACTGATACGAATGAACACGACCGTTATGAAGCGACCTGCCGATGTCCTCCCAACCGCTTTCAACACTTGTCCTTCTTGACCCACGACAACCAGCGTGCTTGAGAATATTTCGTCAAACTCCACTCCCGCAATATTGGCATGGCGGATCTTGTAGTGAGCCTTCCTAGCTTTCTTATCATAAGCAAAGGTGATCCGCATGGTGTATAGACATGAATATACACTAAATCAAGGCTGACCGCAAGGTTGCGCCAACGATCCGTAACCTGTTCCCATGATACCTCCCCGCACTAGATCCACGTGGATAGGCGGCACTCAGTCTTGCACCTTAAGCCCTGCATCCTGAATCCCAAGCCTGGCCTCCTCTTGCTCGTATTGGAGTCGGTAAAGGCGGTAGTAAATGCCGCCTTTTTGTAACAGCTCTGCATGAGAGCCTATCTCCCGCACTTCCCCCCGGTGGAGGACAATGATCCGGTCGGCATTGCGGATCGTGGAGAGACGGTGGGCAATCACCAGGCAGGTGCGATCCCGCATGATTTTCTCCAAGGCATCCTGGATGAGCAGCTCGGTCTCCGTGTCTACACTGGAAGTCGCCTCATCCAAAACTAAAATCTCCGGCTGGAATACCAGGACCCTTGCCAGAGCCAATAGTTGCCGCTGACCTGCCGAGAAGTTGCTCCCTCTTTCTCTCACCTGCGCGCTGAACCCTGCAGGTAGATGATGGATAAAACCCTCCGCGTTTGCGAATCGGGCAGCCCTCTCAATCCTGTCCAAAGGGATGGACTGATCCCCCAGGCAAAGGTTTGTCCGGATATCTCCAGAAAAGAGAAAGACATCTTGTAGGACCACACCGATATGCTGCCTTAATGGTTGAAGATCCCAATCCCGGACATCAACGCCGCTGACCCTGATGGAACCGCGCTGAATATCATAAAAGCGATTGAGCAGCTTGATCGTGGTGGTCTTTCCCGAACCAGTGGCCCCCACCACTGCCACCTTCTCCCCAGGCTCTATCTGAAATGACACGCCCTTGAGAACCGGCTCATTCTCCTTATAGCTAAACCAAACATCGTTGAAGGCGATCTCTCCCCGAAAGGGCTTAGTGACAACCGGCTTCGGCGGGCTGGAGATAGAAATGGGCGTATCGAGGAGATGAAAGATTCGCTCGGCCGAGGACATAGCGGATTGCATGATCGTATATTTCTGACTGAAGTCCCGCAGGGGAATAAAGAAGCGGTGAATATATTCCTTAAAGGCCACCAAGGTCCCGATGCCGATCACTTCGTGCAAGACCTCTCCGCCCCCGTACCAGAGTAAAAGACCCACGCTCACCGCACCGGCAGCTTCCACCATGGAGAAGAGGGTCGCCTCATAGAGGTTGGACAAATGGTTGGCATCCCGGTGCGCCGCATTCAAATCATCAAATGTCCTGTAGCTCTTTTCCTCTCGAACGAAGAGCTGAATAACGGCCATCCCCGAAATGGCTTCCCCGAGATAGGCGTTAATCCGAGCGATCCTCTCCCGAATCAGTCGATAGGTCTGTCGGGCCTTAACCCGAAAGAAGTTAATGGCCAATACCATCGGAGGGATCAAGGCCAATGAAACCAGGGCTAACCCCGCGTGCATGGTGAACATAATTGCAATAATCCATCCCAGCATGATGAAGTCAGAAACCAATGTCATGACCCCGGCAGCAAACATCTCTTGGAGGACGTCCACGTCCGTGGTCATCCGGGTCACAAGACGGCCTACCGGATTCCGATCAAAGTAGCTCATGGGGAGCTTTTGCACGTGGGAAAAAACGGCAACCCGCAAGTCGGCGAGACACTTCTGAGCCACCTGCATGGTCAGGTAATAATGAAAGTAAAAGATCGCTACCTCCCCTACGAGGGCAAGGAGAAAGAGCAACCCCATGTTCTGAAGGCCCCAGAGATCCGCACCCGCAATGGAGCGATCAATCACCACCTTCATAATATAAGGCTGTGCGAGGCCAAAGACCTGCTGGAGTGGCAGCAGGAGCACGGAAAACCAAAAAAGACGCTTATAGGGAAGGATAAATCGCCAAAGCCTCTTGATCAGCTTGAGATCATAGGCCTTTCCGAAAATCTCCTCCTGATGAGTTTCCACACTCATACAAATATCCCTTCCAACTTGACGGGCCCAGAAACGAGCATAACTAGGCGCGAGCGCCGAGACGACCGAGACGTACTGACAGTACGTCGCAGGGAGATCGAGGTGCGATAAACGAAGTTAGGCGAAGTGGCTGGACCCGTCATTTAGAGGTGCTCCAACTCTTCGGATAATTGCTGCTGACGGAAAAACTCGGCGTAAACACCTCCCTTAAGGACGAGATCCTGGTGCCTGCCCCTCTCGACAATCTTTCCCTCATCCAGGACCAAGATTTCATCTGCCTCTTTGACCGCAGAGATCCTATGGGAGATGACTATGCAGGTTCTCTCTTTGAGGACGGACTTAAGCCCCTTGAGAATCCCAGCCTCCGTCTCGGCATCCACGCTGGAGAGACAGTCATCCAGGATTAGGACCGGCCGGTTCAAAACTAAGGCACGCGCCAGGGTCGCCCTTTGTCTCTGACCGCCTGAAAGGGTGATTCCTCGTTCTCCCACAACCGTATCCGGCCCTTGAGGAAACATCTCCAAATCCCGCTCCAGCCTGGTGATCCGCACGGCATTTCCAATCTCATCGTCTGAAATTCCGTCTCTCCCGAAGGCCAGGTTGCCCCGAAGGGAGGTTGAGAAGAGAAACGGATCTTGAGGCACATAACCCAAAGTCATCCGGAGTTCGGAGAGGGAGAGCGTACGGATGTCCCTTCCCCCGAGTCGAATCTCTCCTGAGGTGACATCATAGAGGCGGGGAAGGAGTTGAATCAGGGTACTCTTTCCTGATCCAGTGCGACCCACAATGCCCAGCGTATGACCGCGGGGCAAGGTAAAGCTGATGTCCCTGAGAACGGGCTGCCCGTTAGACTTTTGGTCATAGGCAAACCAGACGTTGCGAAACTCGATGCCTTCCCCAGAGTCTCTGAGTGGAAGGGGTGCAGGTGGACTTGCGATCTCTGGCTCCGCTTTGAAAATTTCTTCGAGACGCTCCATCGCCGCCCGTCCCTTTTCCACGAGAGAGAGCATCCAACCGAAGGCGGCAGTGGGCCAGGCCAGGATGTTGAGATAAGCGATGAAGGCCACTATATCTGCAATCATCAAATCCCCGCCAATGACCCGGATCCCCCCGTACCAAATCACGATGAGGACGGTAAGGCCGCTGATCCCTTGCATGGCAGGGCCGATCATGCCGCGTAACTTGGCCAGTTCCATATTCCTTTCTTGAAAATCCTGGTTGAGTTCGATGAACTGCCGAGTTTGGTTCTCTTCCTGCGTATAGGCCTTGACCACGTGCATCCCGCTGAGATTCTCCTGGACATGGCTGCTCAGTGCGGACATCTGCTGCTGTACTCTAAGTGAGGTTCTAAGGATCTTCCCGCGAAAATATCGCACCACCCAGATCAAAAGAGGATAAGGAAGGATAGCCGCCAAAGTCATCCGCACGTCCATCGAAAGCATTAGAATGATCGCGTAGAGATAGTAAAGGGGCGCATTGACAAGATTTAGGATCCCCGGACCCAAAAGCATACGGACCGCGGAGATATCATTGATGACACGAGACATCAGGTCCCCGGTCCTCTGCGACTGATAAAAAGAGACCGGGAGCTTTTGCAGGTGGGCGAAAAGATCATTGCGCAGATCGTATTCGACGTCCCGACCGGCGTTGAAGATGAGAAAACGGGAAAAAGTCCGGATAATCCCTTGGACTACCGCCGCTCCAATGATGAGCAGGACATAGAAAGTGACATCCTCAATCGGCCCGCCGTCCTCGATAATCCTGACACCCTCCCGTATCCACCACGGGATCCACATGACCAAGGTCGCCGTCCCGAACAGGCAAAAGGCGCCGATAAGGTACCGCCTCCAGTAGCGCCAAAGATAACTTTTTAAGCGTCCCATGCTGCCGATAAGTAAAATTTATACTCTAGGAGAACACTGTTAGCAAGGAAACCAATTACAACCATAATCCGTGCGTAAGCTTGCAACACCTTAAAAACCATGGCCGTCGAGACGGATCAGGGTTACAGAGTGCGGAGTATGGCGGTCCTGGTAACTTCCACCCTCGACATATTCACGGGGTCCTAGAATGTCCTATGGCTGTTTATGGCCTATCTCGGATTGTGAACAGCCTTCCCGCTTCGACGCACCTACCCCTCGCTTGATTTCACTTTGGGGGAAGACCTATACTCCACCCAAGATTGAGAAGTCGTTGGAAGGAGGAAGTCGTGTTTCCCCATTTAAAAAAGTTTAATCTTCGTCAGTGGATCGAGGAAAACCGGCAGAACTGGGGACAGCGGAGGATTATATGGGAAGATTCGGATTTTATTGTCTTTGTAACTCGCGGTCCCAACCAGCGCAGCGATTTCCACATCGATCCGGGAGATGAGATCTTTTACCAACTTGAGGGAGAACTCAACCTCCACTACATGAGAGGTGAGGAAAAGCACGAAGTAGCGGTATTAAAGGCCGGGGAGGTTTTCCTTCTACCGGCCAATGTCCCCCACTCTCCTAGACGGGGGGAAGGATCATGGACCTTGGTTGTGGAGAGAAAACGACGTCCCGAGGAGCAGGACCGGTTTGTTTGGTTTTGCGAGAAGTGCAACACCAAACTCTACGAGACAACGGTGAGATTTGATGATCCTTCTGACGCCGTGAAGAGGGCCTACGACGCCTTGAAGGCCAACGCAAAACTTCGCACTTGTACTCACTGCGGCCAGGTCTTGGCCGCATAAGCCTGTTGAAAATCAGTTCTTTGTAAACTGCCTGACTGTCGGTCTCGCTATCTATCCCGGCCAGAAACAGCCTTGACATAGGATCCTCCCCCTACTTGCGAATCTTGGGACTGTCCTTCTCAGGAAAATAGAGATCACAGAACGGGCAGTGAAAATCCATGCCCGCTCCCAACATATGGGGGTTGGCGACAAAGATCTTCTTGCATTTCGGACAAGTAATTTCTACGGCCTGACCCATGCTTCACCTCCGTCTTCGTGCTCTTGCCCGTGATCGGATTCCTAGCGAGCACGAGTCATCATCGTTAACACCAATAAGTTGTCCGGTCGGTGGGAATATATTGTAAAACCTCGCCGGCAATATAATCCTCCAGTTTGATCCTCTGCATAGCCTCATCCGGACATTTCGAAACCGGCGAGAAGGGACGATCGATCGGCTTGGTGGCATCGATGATCATTGCGGAGGTCTTGATCTCGTCCAGCAGCGACGGGTCTAAGAAATTACCACGAAATAGGGGCTGGAGAATTGAAATCTGGCGGTGGGGTTGAACCCTGGTCGCCAACGCCCAGAGGATGTCGGTCGGGTTGAATACATCGATATCCTCATCAAAAACAAAGACATTTTTCGTGTGATCAAAAGTCAAAGCGGCGGCAGCGGCCCGGCCTGGGTCTCCTTCCGACATCTTCTTCATGGAAACAAAAACATTGTAGTGGGCATGACGCCCCTGCTTGCAAACCGCCGTCACCCCTGGCACAGCTTCCCGGATCCTCCTCAAATAGGCGCCTTCACGAGGAAGATCCATCCACGGTTTGTCACCCTCCGGGGTGATCACCGATTGATACATGGCTCCCTTGCGATAGTTGATCGCCCTGACTTCATAGCGGGCGCAGGTTGCGTAGCGCTGCGGGCCGAGATAGCCCGGCGCTTCTCCAAAGGGTCCCTCAACGACCCGTTTACCAGGGATCAGCGCCCCTTCGATTACGATCTCGGCATCGGCAGGAATGAGAAAGTCATCGCCGTAGGTTTCCGAGGCTGTAAGACGTAAAGGCTCTTGGAGATAGCCACCGATCACGTCGTATTCGCTGACTTCAAAAGGGCCGCTATAACAGGCACCCATGTGATAGGCGGGGTGGTGGCCAAGGACCGTGGCTACCGGACACTCAAGATTATTTTCCTCATGATCGAGGAAGATCTTCCACAGGTGGCGCGGTGATGCGTAACAGGCAGAGATATTTTTCGACTTGATCTCCATTCTATGGTAAGAGCAGTTGTAAATGCCACTCTTCCGATCTCGGGTTATAGTGGACAATACAATATAGGGACCGCCGTCCATCTCATGGTGACGCATGATCGGAAGCTCGTAGAGATCCACATCCGGACCGACTTTCACTACCTCTTTGACCGGCGCGTCTTTCTTATCCACAATCGTGGGAGGAATCCGATGTTCCTCCATTTCTAAGCATTTCTCAGCCATCTGGGTGCGGTCCATCTCTTTGGGAACACCCAGGGCGATCTGTGCCTTACGCTGCGAGATCTCACAGTTCATCACGAGCTTGGTCGCACTCGGCTTCCCATGCAGATTCAATGGGCGTTCAAAGATGATAATGGGAAATTTTTTCATTGCCCCCAGGTGTTTTATAATGGCGGTGACATCAAAATGGGCCGGATCCACCTCTTTCGAAATATGCACGATTTCGCTGGGGATCTCTCTTTGGCAATCCTCCAGAAAGGTCCTAAGACTCTTCGGCATGGAGTCCTCCTTAGTTAGAAAAGGTTATAAATTTAATTATCCAAGAGTTTATACAAAACCTCTATCCAAAATACTTCACCTTGTCAATCTAATACAAACGTAGTAAGTAAGTTTACATTTCCTCGGTGGAAGGAGCCTTCAGGCCGAGGGAAATGGCGGTGATTATTCCTACCGTTTGGGCCTGCACCAAGCCTCACCTTCAGTTCCCTCGTCCTTCAGTCTTCTTCCCCTCGGAATAGCCTCAATGGTGCAAATTTAAATACGTTTGTATTAGACAGAGAAAAAGCTTGCCGACTCCTTAAAGATTCAGCAGATTTGCAGCGTTTTCCCCTAGAATTTTCTCCTTCTGCCGGGTCGTGATATCGCCTCTCTCTCTAATCCCCGAAACCGTATGGGGGAATACTGAATCAAAATGCGGATAATCAGTCGCCATCAGGATATGGTCCTCTCCTATTTCGGCTATCGGCCTTGAGAAATCTCTTTCATCTGCCTCGCAGGTCACATAGCAGTTCCTCTTCACATATTCTGAAGGAGGCATGGTGAGTTCTCCTGACAACTCGGGAAAATCCTTTGCCCACTCATAGTCGTCGTCCATACGATGCATCCAGTAAAGGGGCCACTCCGCGCTACATTCAAAAAAGACAACCTTCAGCTTCGGAAATTTCGCAAAGACACCTCCTAAAACCAAAGCAACAAGGGCTGGAGTACAATTCATGACTCTTCCCAATACATGAGTTTTAAAGAAATTATCAAATCGATCCGTTAGCTCACCATTACTATTAGGATGGCAGAATAGCGGGACGTTCAACTCCTCTGCTGCTTCATAGTAGGGAAAAAAGCTAGGGTCGTCCAAATTTCGCGTCCCACAATAAGGCACCAAGTGCCCGGCTTTGAAGCCCATTTCCTCGACGCACCGCCTG
Source organism: Deltaproteobacteria bacterium (assembly GCA_027297485.1). The sequence goes on along the minus strand of JAPUHZ010000142.1, from coordinate 5,141 downwards.
AGCTCATTCGCCATCCGCTCGGGACAACCAGCCGGTGCCATAGCTACGGGCAAAAATACATCCTCATAGCCTTTCACAAGTTTCGCCACCCAGTTGTTGTATGCCTGGCACAGGGCCAAACCCAAACTCCCGAGGTTCTCAGAGGGAATGCTAATGCCCGTAGGAAATATCACCTGCTTTTCAATGCCCTCTTTCCGAATATCCTTTAGCCGCCGTTCCATATCATATCCACCCACCTGACGCTCGGCGATGTCACCCCCACGCCATTTGACCTTGGGGTCGTAAATATAAGAGTGTTTATGCGCCGCACGGCCCTGAGGATTACCCGGGTCCAGAGAATGTATGAAACGAGTTTGGTGACTTCTCCCCTCTGTGGTCTTTACTGGTGTGAATCTGGCATAAGGTCCGTCGAGCTTATAGACCTCGTCCATGAAATAGCCCTCGCGCAAGTGCGAATCTAAATCGATAATCATAGTAATCTCCCTGATCCCTTATTGATTATATACATTCCACGATCTCTTCAGCCTTAATTTACAAATAATTCACGAAACTCCGCCTCGTACTTTTTGTAATCACCCATATAGTCCGCCCAGTCGATTTTGCCATATTTCAGCTTCTTGACCCGCGCCTGGAGCGGATCCAGGTCGACCCGGGTGATGTTCCTCCCCAAGGTCCTCATCACCCCTTGTCCCTCTCGAGAAAGTACATAATCAATAAACAACCTCGCCGCATTGGGATGAGGCGGCCGATTAGGTAGGGCAACCGCATTCGCCGGATTGGGGATAACGGGCTCAATGGCCACCCAGTCGATCGGCGCCCCTTTCTGAATCAAACTATAGCCCGTATTGTCGCGCAGAGTCATGAGCAAGGAAAATTCCCCCGCTGCGAGAAGCTGGGCCAATAAGGTATGGCCCCGGCGGACCTGAAGTTCTTGCCGGGCGAACCGTTGCATGAACTCCTTCGCCTTGGCTTCACCCAAAAGGTAGATCTGCGTGATGTACCACTCAATATCCGTCGGGTCTATCGCGATCTTCCCTTTCCACTTCGGATCCAGAAGGTCATTATGGCCTCTAGGCGCCTCTCTGGCTGAGACCAGAGTCTTGTTATAACCGATAAACTCAAGATTCGCGTAAATCCCTGTCCAGTACCCGCCTTTATCCTTATAGATATCGCGGATATGTTTTCTCTCCGAGGATTCATATTTGTTGAGGTACCCTTGTCTCTTGAGCAGGAACATCTCAGCCCCGCTGATCTGGTAGACATCGGCCAAGTAACGACCGGCCCTTATCTCTGTAGCAATCTTCTGAGCTAACTTTTCACCTCCGGCGCGATAGTGCCTGACCTTGATAAAAGGATATTTCTTTTCGAAGCTCTTGATGACAGTCTGCATCTGAGGAATATTCATGGTCCCGTAAAGCTTGACTTCCTTTTCCGCCTTCGCCTTCTCGATCCACGGGGATTGAGCGCCACCTATAAGGGGGCTTGAAACTACGATCGAGAGAGCGACAAAAATTCCAGTACCGATTCTCATAGAGATACCCTCCCTAAATCACCTTGGTTTTAAATCACTGAATGCTCCGGAAGAATTGTTTTAAGGACCCGAAGATAGTTTCCTCCCAGGACCAATGCAATCTCTTCTTCCTTGTATCCGTGGCGGCCCAGCCCGTCGATGAGTTTGGGAAGATCTTCGATCTCTTCAAGGTCCTTAATATACGTGCGCTTATGTAACGGATGGTGCCGATCCTTGAGTGTCCGGGGGCCATCGTACTTAATAAAATCAAGGCCTAACGCCACGTACTCGATTCCGACCAACTTGATCATATAATCGAGATGCTTCAAAACGTCCTCCAAGGTCGCATCCTTCTTGGCTATTCGTTCAGGCAGGGCCAAAATGCCTACCAGACCTTTTTGGTTCACGATTGCCTTGATCTGGTCATCGGCCAAGTTGCGTGGGCTGTCGAGCATGCCGCAGGCGTTGGCGTGACTGACAATGAGCGGAGCCTCGGCTACCTCCAGGGCTTGAAAAAAGCCTTCCCGGTTCATGTGCGCAAGATCGACCACCATCCCCAGCCGATTCATCTCCCGGATGACCTCGACGCCGAAGTTCGTGAGCCCTCCCTTGGTGCGGTTTTCCCAAACCCCGTCGCCCAATTCGTTGCGGAAGTTCCAAGTGAGCTGCATCGAACGGAGACCCAAGCGATAGAAGTTCCTCAGCTGGTGGATGCTCCCCTGAAGCGGCATCCCGCCTTCGAAGTGGAGAAGAAAAGAGATATTGCCGCGACGAACCTCTTCGGGAAGATCCGATCTCGTTTTCACAAGCGAAATCATCCCCTCGGATCTAGGGGCTTCCTCCAGGAACATGTCAATGTTCTCCAACGCAGTCTCTAGATACCTACCGGTATTCTGCGAATGGGAATAGGAATCGCCGCTGATCGCATAGACACAAACATCGATCCCGTCCCGGATAAGCCTCGGAGCAATCCCATCCCGAATCGGGGTCTTCTCACCTATCGACCGTCGGTAAAGCTGCTCATAAACGTCACGATGACCTTCGACGACTACGGACTTTTTCAGTATCTCTCGAGTATTCATAAGATCCCTCCATAATCCGTGCGTAAGCTTGCAACACCTTAAAAACCCTGGCCGTCGAGAAGGCGGCGGGTGCAAGGCGGAGCGAGGGATCGCACCGGAGCGTACAGAGCGGTACGTGAGGATGCGAGCCCGAAACGACAACGAAGCAAGCGCCCCTTATCGACGGATCAGGGCCTACCCTCTCTACTTGAAGATACAGGACTCTTGGGGTACTAATATCTACAAATATCCCTGTGAGCAAGCCCTATCTTTCATTGCTAACGAGTCCCAGAATGAGCCGCCTTTATTGCATCGTCAGCCTTCTTTGCCTTTTCATATCCTGGTCTTGTAACCCTTCCTCCCAGAACAGCGACGAAAAGGTCTTCCGCGTCAACCTGTCCACAGAGCCTCCTAGTCTCGACTGGTCTTTGGCCACAGACCACGTCTCCTTTCAGGTTGTCTCCAATATCATGGTGGGATTGACGGAGTTCGACAAGGAGCTCAAGCCGGCACCCGTTATAGCCAAATCCTGGGATATCCTCGAAGGAGGAAAAAAGATTGTTTTTCACCTTAGAGACGACGTCACGTGGACCGATGGAAAAAAGGTTCGAGCGCGGGACTTCGAGTATTCGTGGAAGAGGCTATTGAATCCTAAAACTGCTGCAGAATATGCTTACATCCTGTTCGACATTTTAAATGCCGAGGAATACAACAGGGGGAAAATCAGCGATGAGAGTTTAGTGGGCGTCAAGGCTAGAGACGACTGGACGCTTGAGGTGCGACTGAAACATCCGACCTCTTATTTTATCGCCATCACCACCTTCGAAGTCACCTATCCCCAACGTAGAGACATTGTCGAGAAGTTCGGGACCAAATGGACAGAGCCGGATAATATCATAACAAACGGCCCCTTTTTGCTCTCTTCCTGGAAGCATGAAAATGAGATCCAGCTCACGGCCAATCCTAACTTCTTTCTCGGCAAGCCTGCTATTGAAAAGGTCGAGATGTTCATGGTCAAAGAAAAGAGCACGGCCCTGGCCATGTACGAGCGAGACCAATTCGACTTTATCGACAATCACAGCATCCCCATATTTGAAAAGAAACGACTGGCTAAAGTCCCGGGCTTTAAGCAGGTGCCGCAGCTCAGAGGGGAATACTACGGCTTTGCTACGAAACGTAAACCCTTCGACGACGTGCGTGTTCGTAAGGCCTTCTCCCTGGCCATCGACCGGAGCGTCTTTCCTAAGATTCTCCATGGCAGTGAGTTAGCCGCGACATCGTGGATTCCCCCCGGAATGATGGCCCATAATTCCGAGATAGGTCTGGGCTTCAACCCGGTAGAGGCCAGGCGTCTGCTGAGAGAGGCCGGATATCCAGACGGCAAGAACTTTCCTGAGGTTACCTTGAGTTACAACACGGAAGAGGATCACAAGACCGTAGCGGAGGCAGTCCAGGGAATGTGGAAGCGCAATTTAGGAGTCTTGGTTCGCATAGAAAATCAGGAATGGAAGGTCTACCTCAAAAAGCTCCAAAACGACCCACCCCACATCTACCGCCTTGGCTGGGGAGCCGACTATCCGGATCCGGATAATTTCATGAAGCTATTCACTTCATTCAGCGGGAATAACAACACCCAATGGAAAAATCCTCGTTACGATCAACTGCTGGATTTAGCCGCAAGGGAATTCGACAAAAACAAACGAATCAAGCTTTACAACGAGGCACAAAAGATCCTGTGCGAAATCGATGTCCCCATCATGCCCCTTTTCACCCGTGTAGAAACCACGGTTTTGAATCCGCGCTTTACCGGGCTGGAATACAACTCGATGGCACGTATGTCCCTACGCCACGTGCGTCCAAAAGCACCCCCTCAGCCCTCCCCCCAAGCCTCTCAAGTAAAAACGAAGGGCCCGTCTTGATGCAGAGGCAGAGTGTTTACCGAGATTACTCTAGGAAAGGGCTGAGATCAAACCGGCGTTACATGGGATGTTTGGATCTTATCCAGAGATGGCTTTGATGATATTTTCTGTAGACAACGCGCCGGCTCACAGGCCGCCGACCTGAATAGCACCGAGAACTGCGGAACCCAGAGCCGAAATACGTTGGCAGCCCGTCAAAAAAAGCGGCTGTCCCCCGACGGTCCGTCTGAAGTCGGATGTTATCCGATCATCTGCACACGTCGACACGGCGCGGCTCACGCGACAGATCTGACAGCGATAAGATCGCTGTCTTGCACGGGCCGCACGTCCCTGACGTTAAGAGTGACAAGCGCCTGAGTTTTGCCGGAAGCAGTCACGAACTCAATCTCCAAGCCATCGGGCTCGTACACCTGCACGATGGCCCCCAGGTCTCCACTGCGAAGACCATGCTCTGGAAGCTCTCGGTCGAGCACCACGGTATCGAGAATCTTGTACTTCATGTCATTTCTCCTGGGAACGCTGTCACGAACTGTGGCACGTCCCCACCGAAAAGGATGATCCAGACAGTCAATAATTCCGCCGACTTTCCTGCAGGACCCTTTAGGGTACCACGAATTTCGTACTTCTTGCCAAAGAAGATAATCCCGAATC
>JAPUHZ010000141.1 GCA_027297485.1 Deltaproteobacteria bacterium | reverse complement strand
AACCAAATCCAAACCAATAAAGAGTGTGGGGGTTAAAACCCCCAATTCTTTCCTACCCGTTTCGGAGAAAACTATCCGCGCCTTGAACGAGCTGGCCGGCACCACCTACCGGCACAACACCAAGGCCACGGTTAGGCTCATTGGTGCTCGCTTGGCCGAGGGGTACACCGAGGAAGACCTTGCCGTGGTGTTGGAGCACCAGTGGAACGAATGGGGGGATAACGAAAAGATGGCGGGATACTTTCGCCCTGAGACCCTTTTTGCCGCCAAACACTTTGAGGGCTACCTCCAGGCGGCCAAGTTAGACGGAAACGGCCATGCGCCAGTTATCGAAGAACTGGAAGGCGGCATGGTTAAGGTGGATGGTGTCACCATGGACAGACAAACCTGTGAGCTTAGATATGGCAGAGCAAACTAAGGCAATTATCAACCAAGAGGAGGCCCGTATCCGATGGCTCAAGTCGCTTGAGCAACGGGACCGGCGTCGTTTCTTCCCATCGGGATTCAGCATCCATGACCGTGTGGCTGGTAATTTTCTCCGCGGCTCACAATACATCGTCGCTGCTCGACCAGGCGTTGGTAAGTCGGCCTACCTCGTGGCGGTTGCATACAACCTGGCACGGGCAGGAACAAAAACAATCTATGCCAGCCTTGAGATACCCATTGAGCGGATATGGAATCGCCTGGCTTGCCTTCATGATCCAAACCTAAAGTTACGAGAGTTAAATGAGACCGAGCCGACCCCTGAGAAAGTGCGGCACCTCGAAAGCCTGTCGCGGGAGCTTGTTAACTTCAGCCCAATGTTTTTCGAGGACTCTGACTTCACTTCGTTCGTCAAGACGATGAAACAAGAGGTCCCGCCCGGTTCCGATTCAATTATTCTAATCGACTACGCTGGCCTGTTTACCCTGAAGGGTCTCGGCCCTCAAGAGCGCTATTGGCTCACGAGCGAGGTAGCGAAACAGTTAAGCATCCTGGCACGCGGACTCGATATCCCGATTGTGACAGCGGTCCAATTCAACCGAGCCATTGAGAGTCGCAAGGATAAGAAGCCCACACTTGCGGACCTGCGTGACACTGGCGAATGGGAGAATCATGCTCGGGGCGTATTTATGTTCATCCGCGAAGTAGAAGATCGCCTGGACGTTTACATTGAAAAAAATACTGAGGGACCGGCGAACGTTTCCTATTCGCTTCATTTTGACGGGCCACGGGCCGCAGTGGAGGAGTTTGATGATTTCAGTACAAAAAATTAACGGGCGGGCCTGCCCGGTGGTTGTGTGTGATTTCTGTTCGGAGCCCATCCGAGAGATGGGGAACGTCCTCTTGGGTAAGGGCGGACATCTGTTCGCTCATAAGGGGTGCGATCCCAAGCAGACCGACGATGGAGAATCCTATTCTTGGATGGATCTTTCCCACTTCTTGGTCTATTTGGTTCGAAATTCCCAGATCGACTGGGAGATGGCACTTCGTACCGCTAGCATGCTGGAGGAGGCAGGACTGTGAATTTCGGCGCTCCATACAATCTGTTTCCAGAAGATCAGTTGAAGGTTCATTTCCACCCGGAGCACTGGGACGACCTAATGAAAAGCGGACTGGAAGAAGATGTCATTAAGACTGCTGGGGTGTATTCCCTGGCGCCACGATTTATCGAACATTTTTTCAAAGGAACTACGCCAGCCGAGATTGAAACGGCACTCTGCTTCCCGTACCAGGGTAAAAAATTCGCCCGTATCAAGCTTTTCCCCTCCTTGGGCAAGTGGAAATACTCGCAGCCGCCTGGAACCAGTGCAAGACTCTATATGCCATTCCCAGTAGCTGATGACCTGCTCTATGTAGTCGAGGGAGAGAAAAAGACATTGGCCGCTTATCAACATGGACTCAACGTAGTGGGCATTGGTGGGGTGTGGAATTGGGTTAGCAAGGGGTCGCCCATCGATGACTTGGCATTTATTGAATGGGATAACCGAGACGTTATTATTATTCCCGATAGTGATGTTTTTGAGAGGCCAGACCTTTTACGCGCTATCTATGCTCTTGGCCGCGAACTGAGGAATCAAGGGGGGTCTGTGCGAGTCGCCCGAATCCCACATTCATCAAACAAGGTTGGACTCGATGATTACTTACAAGCCGGGGGCGACTTGGAGGAGTTGGAAACTTTTGGTCTGGACCAGCGTGTATTTGGTTCATCTCGATTCTGGTACGGGCGATGGAAACTGAAAGCAGCAACACAGGCAGCATAAAAACAAGCCATAGGAGGAAATATTATGAGCAAGAAAAAGGAAGCTTCTAACAGGGGGACACCTGGGCACATGGACGAGATTGTCGGTCTCGGGGCCAAGGTAGCTGAGACGATCGACATTTATGGACGTAGCTGGTGGAAGTGTTGGGAGTGTGCGGTAAGGATTTAATTAGGATGCAGAGCGTTACAGATACAAAATCTCCCGCGGGCGCGAAAGGAAAAGGGCCTTAAAAGGCAAATAAAGAGCCCGGAAGAGATAGTCAAAACCAAATAAAACCAAATGCCATTTGTGAAAGGGAAAAAACATCCGAGGCAGGGAGGAAGACAGAATCCCCCGGGTGGCCGGCCTACCAAACTG
>JAPUHZ010000140.1 GCA_027297485.1 Deltaproteobacteria bacterium | reverse complement strand
ATGGTGGGCCCACCTGGATTCGAACCAGGGACCTACCGGTTATGAGCCGGTGGCTCTAACCAACTGAGCTATGGGCCCCAAAGGGAACAGTTTCAAGTTGCGAGGATGATGACACTCCAAACTCAGAAGTCAAAACCTAATTTTCCGTGAAACTCCTGAGCCTCTTGCTGCGGCTGGGATGCCTGAGCTTCCGCAGCGCCTTGGCCTCGATCTGACGGATACGCTCGCGGGTAACAGTAAACTTCTGTCCTACCTCCTCGAGGGTGTGATCCGATTTTTCCCCAATCCCAAAACGCATCCGTAGGACCTGCTCCTCGCGCGGCGTCAAAGTCGCCAACACCTTCTTGGTTTGCTCCTGAAGGTTGATATTGACCACGGCATCCGATGGAGTAATGATCCGCTTATCCTCGATGAAATCGCCTAGGTGGCTGTCCTCTTCCTCCCCTACAGGGGTCTCGAGGGAGATCGGCTCCTTGGCGATCTTCAAGACCTTGCGCACTTTATCTAAAGGGATCTCCATCTTGGAAGCGATCTCCTCCGGAGTCGGCTCCCGCCCGATCTCCTGCACCAGATAACGGGAGGTGCGGATCAGTTTATTGATGGTCTCAATCATATGAACGGGGATCCGAATGGTCCGGGCTTGGTCGGCGATAGCTCGGGTAATAGCTTGGCGAATCCACCATGTAGCATAAGTGGAAAACTTATAGCCGCGCTGATATTCAAACTTGTCCACTGCCTTCATGAGACCGATGTTCCCTTCCTGAATGAGATCCAGAAACTGGAGTCCCCGGTTCGTGTATTTTTTTGCGATGCTGACGACCAAACGGAGATTGGCTTCAATCAATTCCTTTTTGGCCAGGTTCGCCTTGGTTTCTCCCTCAATAATGGAATGCACCCGACGCCTGATCTCCTCTGCCGGAATTTCCAGATCTCTCTCGATCCGCCTGATATCTCGCCTTGCTCTCCGGATGCCTTCAGCCATTTTCTGAATGACATCATGCCCCATACGGAGTGTCCCAATAGCTTGCTGCCAATGCTTCTTGTGTCCATTGCTGCTCGGAATAATCTTGAGAATGTCCTGAGAGGACTTCCCGGTTTTATGCTCAAACTCCCACACCCACCTGTTCAACCCCTGTATCTGATCCATGTTTTTTTTCAACTCATCGACAATGATCTCTGTTTGCACGCGACTCAGTTGCAAAGCCTTCAGGCTACTGAAAATTTTCTCCTGTTGCTTGAGGAGCTTCTCTTCGAGAACTTTCAGCTTTCGGGCTGAGTGATGCTTTCTTTCTAGTTCCTTCCCAATTTTTTCCTTTCTATCGGCAAAACGGTTTAACTTGGCTATCTGGCCCAAGAGCCGCTTCTCATGTACCTCCTCATTTTCCAGGTAGTCCAGGTCATCGTCCCCGTTTTCGATAAGCTCCCGCACCCGGACCTCGTGACGCGAGAGCCTCTCCCCCATCTCCAGGACATGGCGCAGGGCTAAAGGACTGGAGAGAACCTCGTCCATGACCTGTTTTTCTCCCTCCTCGATCTTCTTGGCGATCTCAACCTCACCCTCTCGACTGAGAAGGGAGACGGTCCCCATCTCTCTGAGGTACAACCGTACCGGATCCCCGGTCTTGCCGGCGATATCCCCTTCTGCCTCCACATCGAGCTCTTTCTCCTCTTCTTCCTCCTCCGGGAGCTCATCGGCCTGGCCAGCCAGAGTTACCCTCTGGGTGGAATCGATCACTTCGATCTCCATTTCGCCAAAGATGGACATGACATCATCGATCTGATCTGGTGACATGATATCGGCCGGGAGCATATCGTTGACTTCGTCGTAGGTCAGGTAGCCCTTCTCCTTGCCAAGGTCGATGAGTTTCTTGACCTCTTTAATATTTTTCCTCCGGCCTATCGGCACAGGGGGATTGGGACCTCCTTTTGCGACCCCTATCGGATCTCTGTCTTGGAGGCGATTCTTCGGTGTTCTAGCCGTCGTTCTCTTTGTACGACTTCCTGCCATTCCAGCATCCTTTCTCTTTTGGCCTTCTCATCCTTTTTCTCTTCTGCAATGCGGATCGCTTGGCGCAGATCCTTTTCCAAGCCTCTTAAGTATCTCCTCCAAAGATGCGAAAGGCAATCCGCCATCATTCTCTCGCACTCCTCCTCCGGCATGTTTTCGCCTTCCAGCATAAGGGCGGCAATCTGAGAAGCCTGGTCCGGAGGAAACCCCTGCGCCAGGCACGCCACATCCACCTCACCCCGCTCCTTCCATGCCGACAGAAGCCCGTGGAGAATTCCCCTCCACTTTGGACTGACAAGCTTTTCTACCTCCTTCTCCCGCTCCACATGTCGAATCAGGGAAGGGAAGCGGAGCATAAGGCTCACCAAGGATTGTTCCGAAAAGTCCTCCCCCATCTTACCTTGAGGAGGCTTTGGAGGCACCGCTGGTGAACTCGATCGGCCCTGCCCTCCTGACCGACGAGAAGATAGACGCAAGAGATCTTCTCTAATCCCCAACAGGTCAACAGCACGGCTGGCCAACAAATCGACTTCGAAAGGATTGTGGACCTTGGCCAGGAGCCTACTGATCTCTTGGGCAATCTGACTCTTCCCCTCGATGCTCTTTCCATACTTCTTTTCTAGCCAAGTAAAGGTATAATCCGCCATAGGCACCGCTTGGTCGATGATCGTTTCCAATGCTTGTCTTCCCCTAGACCGGACAAAGGTGTCCGGGTCTTCCCCGTTGGGCAGGAAGGCAGCACGCCCAAGTAATCCTCCCTCGACAAAGATCTCAAAGCTCCGGGCCGCAGCTTTCCTCCCGGCCTCATCCCCATCAAACAGCGCAATAACGTTTTTCGTATAGCGTCCTAAGATACGTACCTGATCTGGAGTGAGGGCAGTACCCAAGGTGGCAACCGCATAGGAAATACCAAACTGAGACAAGGCGAGCACGTCCAGATATCCCTCCACTACAACCACCCGATCTACCTCCCGAATCGTTTCCTTGGCCTGAAAGAGGCCATACAGGTTGGCTCCCTTGCGAAAGAGAGGGCTCTCGGCCGAATTGAAATACTTAGGGAGACCCTGCCCAATCACCCGGCCGCCGAATCCCACAACTTTCCCTCCAGGACTCACAATGGGAAAAATGAGACGATCAAAAAACCTCTCCCCGTAATGTTGCGGTCCCCTCTCGCTGATAAGTCCCAAGCGCACTGCGTTCTTTAAAGAGAGTTCCTCTCTTTTTAGAAAATCGACTAAACCATGCCCCCCATGTGGAGCATAACCGAGATGGAAGTGCCGCGCTACCCGCTCCTCGACCCCCCTAGCCGTGAGATAGTCAATGGCCCTCTTCCCCTCCGGACGGCCAAAGAGCGCCCCATGAAAATAGGCGGCTGTCTTTTCATTGAGGTGATATAGGGATTCTTTCTCTTCTGCGTCTCTCCTTGTCCCGGGTCGGTCCAAGCGCTCCACTGCGATCCCGTAGCGCTTTCCCACCCACTCCACCGCCTCCGGAAAAGTCAGATGATCATATTGCATCAAAAAATGAAACACATTCCCGCCCACACCACAACCGAAGCAATGAAAGATACCCTTTTCCTCGTTCGCCGTGAAGGAGGGGGTCTTCTCCGCATGAAACGGGCAGAGCCCAACGTAGTTGCGCCCCATCTTTTTTAGGGTCAGATGATCGGATATCACCTCCACAATGGAGGAGCGCTCGCGAATTTCTAAAATTTTTCCCTCTGCAATCATCCTGGCCACCTAAAAAAATGCAAAGTCCTCTCTGTTGTGCGCCTGGGATTCTTCTCGCGGGAGGAGATTGGCCTTTCCAAAGCGGATGAGTCCTCGGGCAAACTGAGAGAGAGGAGGGACGAGGTAAGACTCATCGATGTTTTGCCTCGTTTTCTGCGGTATCCAAGATGAAGAACCCAGGTAGAAAATTATAAGGGCTATTATGGCTGCTCCCTTTCCCATTCCCAGTACTATACCTCCCACGCGATCGACTGCTTGAAGAAAGAGGAGTTTTGCGGAACGATGGAGGAGCCAGCCTGTGAGGCTAAAGCCAAAATAGACAACAAAGATAAGAACAACAAAAGTTATGGCTCTGAGAACGATAGGCGAGAACTCCCAATACTCTGCCCAGAGGGCCGCCACTAGTTCATCGTAACGAACTGCCACCATGAAACCGATTAAAAGGCCCAGCAAAGAGAAAACCTCGCGAAAGAGCCCCTTAAAATAACCCCTTAGGGCAAAAAAACAGAGAAGGACAGCCAGGATCGAATCAATGATGTTCACCAACGGGTTACATCCATCTTCGGGTGGGATCGAACGTCACTCCTTGGTGAAAAGCCTCACCCCTTACTCAGCCGCCCAGGATCTCTTTGGCTAGCTCGGTCACCCGCTTACCTTCGGTTCGGCCGGTTACCTTGGGCATGACCTGTTTCATCACCTTTCCCAAATCTCGAAGCCCTTTAGCACCCACTTCCTCAACGGAGCTTCGGACCAGGGCGCGAACCTCCTCCTCGCTCAACGGCTGAGGAAGAAACCGGCGCAGGACCTCTAATTCCGCCTCTTCTTTCTCCACCAAATCGGTCCTTTCCGCCTTCTGAAAGTACTCGATCGCCTCCCGCCTCTGCTTACAAAGGGAGGATATGGTTTTCAAGATTTCTTCCAGGGTCAGCTCTCTGCGCCCCTTGATTTCCTCGTTATGGAGAGCCGATAAAAGGAGCCGCAGGGTGGAAAGGGTTAGTCGATCCCCACTCTTCAATGCTGCCTTCATCCCATCCTGAATCTCGACCTTCAGTCCCATTCCCTATGTGACCAGTTCTATAAAAGTAAAGGGCAATGTAACCTAAAAGTAATGGCTCCGGGCTCGCCTCAAAGCCCTCTTTTTTGCCGCTATGGCCTTCTTTTTCCTCTTGACACTTGGTTTCTCGTAATGTTCCCGTTTGCGTAACTCTGCCAATATCCCTGCTTTTTCACATAGCTTTTTGAACCGTCGGATGGCGCTCTCAATAGACTCATTTTCTCTAACCCTGACTCCAGTCATTTCCTTGCATCACCCCCTCGATCCACTAACTATTAATAACACTCCTTTACCCCATATTTCCAAATTCTTAATACTATCCCATTTAGATATCAAGTCAAGCTAAGTCATGACCCTCGACCCATCGATAAATGTTTTGAGGTAACAAGTGCCCGCACAAAACGTTGATGTCAAGGCGGCTCATTGAAATTGGAATATTTCACTGAATGATGCCGGTAGTGCTGTCATAGGAAAAACTCGGCTTGGTCCCGTTGGGTTTACTGGCGGTCATTGTATAGGTCCCCGCCGATATCAGCGTGATCGTCGGAGTCACACTCGAAGTCTGCCTCAACCCTTCAGCTACGAGGTCAGGAACAAAAGAAGTATAAGTGTGATGCTCTGCAAAATAGCTCTCCATAGCGAAGGTGACATTTTTGAGATCGTTTATCATCTGCTGGTCAACGGCTCTTTGCTGGTAGGAAACATATGAAGAAAGAGCAATCGTAGCTAGAACTCCGACGATAGCAACGACGACAAGCAATTCAATAAGCGTGAATCCGCCCATCCCCATCACCTGTCGCGGAGAGCCCAATGGGTCATTGCGGGCAATGTGTTTGGTAAAATAGTATAAGCAAAAACCAATCATAGTTCTCAAAGTCATAAATGTAAGGACTTATTGTAAATTTTTATTATAACAATTATTTTATGAATCTCTCAACCGAAAACTCCTGGGATTTTGCTCCATCGCCCTTGAGGATGAGGCTTGCGGCCAGGTCGCCAACCGACGAACTGGTCGTAACCCCATGCCCGCCAAGGCCAGCAACCCAGAAGAAACCCCGGACTTTCGGGTCCCATCCGATCACAAATCGACCATCGGCAGATAGGGTCCTTAACCCTGCCCAGCTTTTCCTGATGGCTATGTTGGAAATGCCCGGAAGGTGGCGATCGATTTTCTCCGCCAATAGCTCCGTGACGGAATCATCAGTGGCAGGGATGCCAGGGGCCATCTCATCTTGATCGCACGGGCATAAGAGCAGCCCACCGGACTCAGGGCGAAAATAAACATCGTGGGTGATGTCCCAGACAAACGGCCATCTCGGATCGACCCAGGAAACGAGGGCACTAACAAAAAGGTGACGGCGGCAAGGGCGAAGCGGCACCTCCAAAGCGCCCGCCAGCTTTCCAATCGCCCCTGCCCAAGCGCCGGCGGCATTAATGACCGTTTCAGTTCTGATAACTTCACTGGCTGTCACAACTCCGGTCACGCGACCATCCTTAACGTCAATGCCATACACGGAGCAGCCATAGCGCACCTGCGTTCCCAGCGCAGCAGCCGCTCTAAAATAGCCTGAGAGAAAGGCATGAATATCAACCACCCCGTCTGTGGGACACCAAACCGCCCCATCAAAATCTGCGTCCC
>JAPUHZ010000014.1 GCA_027297485.1 Deltaproteobacteria bacterium | reverse complement strand
CCACCCCTCTGGTAACTCGGCTTTCACGAAGCCACGAATTTCCTGACGAAACGCCTCTTCCTCTGCTGACCAACTGAAATCCATCGTTCGACTCCTTATGAATCTACGCACTCTCCACCATGGCAACAAGCTGAGCTTGAGCTGCAAATCGCGATGTCACAGACCCTTCAGTACCCCGTGTACTGAGCCCTGGGGTGAATGGAAAAGGGATCAGGTGATTTTATAGCGTGCTAGTGTATACACGGTCAAGTTAAAACTCCATTTCTCTAGGTCATCGACGATGACGGACACTGATCATCCGGAAGCATGGCAAAGTAAGCCTCCGCCACCATGTAGCCGACGCAGTTGGGAGCCCCACAATGACAAGGGCGGTCTTGGTAATCGTCGAGTCCGTGATTGTAATTGTAGGTTAGCTCCTCTCCCAGCATGATACGGCGTAAGGCATAGACCCAGATGCGAGTTCCGACAATTTCCGTCTCACAATTTGGCGTACAGCTATGATTGAAGAAGCGAGCTGCATTCCAAGCCACGCTTCCATCGATATCATAGTCATCATCGAGGGTGAAGATGTAGGTATTTTGCTTTTCCAGCTCGGCCTGAGCAGCGGCTTTGGAAAGCTTGGTTCCGACATACTCGATGATTTGCTTACCGCGGCGGATACCGACCCGGGCGAATCCCCCGGTACCGTGGATAGGGGATTGCTTAAAGACGACTAAGGGGTGATCGGTAAGTTCATTTTTCGCCGTCTTAGAGCGCCTGCGTCTCCACATGCTCGTACACCTGTTGGCCAAATTGCGCTTAGTAAAGCAGGCACCTTACGGGATACCCGCCTCTTGTTTAAAGACCTCGGCCAGTTTCGCAATGCCTTCGTTAATCTGCTGATCTGAGGGCAACGCATAACACAAGCGCAGATAGTTGCGCGCCGAGTCGGGATCAGCCGACCAATCCGGTCCGGCGTTAAACGCGATGCCGGCCGCCCGGGCCGGCGCTTCCACCTTCTTAGTATCGACACCCTGCGGGAACTTGACCCAGAGAAACATGCCGCCAGGTGGTACGCGGTATTCGATCACAGAGCCAAAATGTGTGTGCAGAGCCGCGATTAGAGCATGCAACTTATGTTTCATGCCGGACCGCACCACGTCCATGTGTTCTTCGTAGTGATTCTGAAAATAGTCCGCCACCACCATTTGGCTCAGCGCCCCGGTGCCGCTATCCGTCTTACAGGCCAATATCTGGCTCATCACCTCCCAAGGGGCCACCACATAGCCCAGGCGCAGGGAAGGCGATAGGTTCTTGGAAAAGGAGCCGATATGGATGACATGATTGGCCGTATCGAGGGCGTAAATAGCCGGTGGGAGCTCACCTTGCCAGATCAGGTCAGTATAGCATTCGTCTTCAAAAATCGGTACGCCGTATTCCTCGCTGAGCCGCAGCAGTTGGTGACGCCGTTCGACCGGCATCACGGTGCCGGTTGGATTTTGCAGAGTGGGAATGGTGTAAATGTACTTTGGTGTAATGCCCCGTCCGTGTAGATCAGCCAGAGTCGAGGCCAGCACATCGATACGTATGCCGTCATCGTCGAGCGCAATGCCGACCATATTAACCTTGAGCTTTCTCAATCGGTTCAGAAAGCCCTGGTAGGAGAACAGTTCCGTGATTACCGTGTCGCCGGGCTCGAGCAACACCTCGTTAATCAGATTAATGGCTGGATTTGAACCCGGCGTGATGAGAACCTCATCGGGCGATGCCTGGATACCTCGATAATGGCCCATTTTCTCCACCATGAACTGGCGCAGTCCAATATAACCTAGGGGACCGCTGTTCATATTGTAGGTGGCGAGGTTTTTGCCCTCCTGTCTGAGCACACGGGCGGAGGACTCAACCAGTGCTTCAACCGGTATGGTGTCAGGGTTGTTATGCCCGCCGGTGAAATTGTATGGCGCAAATCCTTCCCAGCGGCCGGCAGCGGCTGGTAGGTCTTTGGCGAACAAGTGAGCATAATCGAGACTTGAACCGGGCATGTCAATCCTTCCTGTTGATTAATCCGATCTAGATTCTATTGTGTTCAAGCGGTTTTTTCACCATAGACTTCATCCCACCCACCCCGCCAAAAGGAAGGCGGTGGCAGTATGGATTACGGGTTATTTTATAGGACTTTTTTCTGTCCGTCCAACGGTATTATGAGACGGAATGGCGAAGGGGCGGAAACCGTGAACGTCGCCGCTTCTTCCGGCTTGCCCTCCCGGCAATGCGTCATCTGGACGGATAACCTTCCTTAACGCGTCGCCATCAGAGTGGGGAGGACGTTCACGAGCCTGTTTCAGTCACCTCGATTGCCGCAACAAAGCTCAAAAGTCATCATCTTCGCGATTCTCTTCTTCTGGGGCGTCGCGTTCTGGCTGTTTTCGTACCGGAATGCCCCAGACCCGCTCAGCGAGAGAATCCTGCTTCTTTCCAGCTACCGAAAGTAACGCCTCCACCCGCTGTTCAAAAACCGTGAAGACGTCCTATGGTTCACCCTCTGGCCGTTTCTGTTAGGCGACCTCTTCTTCGTTTTGCTGATCGTTAACCGCGTGAAAAACTAGCCGTCTCCACCGCCGGGAGGTTTGTGCTGATTCCCTTTGAAGGTCGGGTGAGGCGGGGAAGGGAAAATTCGATGGCGTCCTCATGCACGTTTGCACATCTCCCCTGAAGAGTTAGCCTGTGCTGGCGTTGAAGAACTCCTCACAATATAGGTCGGCCCCACATGTCCTTGTGGCCTGGCATCCCGCAGCCGCCCTCGGTCCTGCCGGTTCCTTTGCACGCACATCGACATCAGCTGCCAAAGCATTTACGTGGCGAGTCCGGTCTTGGCTGGCTCTTCACTCTTTATGCATACAGGCCTGCACGCCAATGATCTTGTCCCAGTCGGTCGAGTGCTGGTAGGTGTACGCTGCCCTCATTAGCAGCGGGTCCTCGAAGAAGCGCCCGACGAGCTGCATGCTGACGGGCAGACCGGCCGACGACTTGCCCACCGGAAGGGCAAGCGCCGGGTGGCCCGTGTAGTTGAAGGGCATGGTGTTGCGCGAGCCGCTCCGGTTCAGCCTCTTGAGGTTGTACTCGATGGCCTCGAGGTAGCTCCCCGGTGGGTGGTTCTCGGGCGCCGTCATGAGACAGGTGGGCAGCACGAGCACGTCGACGTTAGCCA
>JAPUHZ010000139.1 GCA_027297485.1 Deltaproteobacteria bacterium | reverse complement strand
TCCACTACATCAAACAGACGATCGAGAGAAGCAATGGCCGTATTGTAATCCTCTTCAGATCCCGTCCCCACACAGTCCCGGACCACGACGGCATAGTAGCCCAGGTTTGTGGCCTCGCGGGCCGTTCCACTTATCCCCGTTGCCACATTGACGCCGGTCAGAATGATCGTCTTAATGGCATACTTGCGTAGCCACCACTCAAAACAGGTGCCCATAAAGGCATTGGGGGCGAATTTGTCAAAGATGATGTCGCCCTTTTGCGGCTTGACTTCTTCGACCAGCTCAGGGGTCGGAAAAGGTCCCACAGGCTCTGGGACCTTGGTAATATCCGCCAAACTCTTATTCTGTCGCTTCATCCTCATCCTGACAGTCGGCCCACCTGTATCTCCCACGAGATGCATGTTGTTCTGAAGGGAATATATTGTCAGGACATGGTGTTCTCTGGCTGCTTTTAAAAGTTTCGCCGAGTTCCGGACCATGCTTTCAGAATTAAATGCATTACCGATGACTCTCTTGGCAAAGTCCCACATGAGAAATACTGTGTGTTTCGGATCTATGAGCTCATCCAGAGTTTCGAGTATGTCCATTCCAGCCCAATGTATCATTTACAACGTTCTCCTTTCTCACTAATCATAATGTGTGTCCAGGAAAGATTCAGACAGAGCGAGTGGATGAAATTGACACCGCCAGAGCTCTCCGAAGCGGGAAAACATTGGATGCCGTACGAAGCGAGACCTTTAAAGAAATACCCATGGGTCGTTTCGGCACACCCCAAGAATTTGCCAATACCGTTGTGTTCCTGGCGTCGGAATGTGCGAGTTATATTACCGGCTCCACTCTTCAAGTCGACGGCGGTTACATTCGGACACTCTGGTGATTGGTCGATAGACCCAAGCCTCGCTCGCAGGAGTGCGCCCATGGGGCCAGCCGGCAAGCTACCCGCAGACCGCCAGCTCCTGCGGTGAAATCTCTACCCTAATTGTTTAGGAAATCACTGACAATGCTGTGAAACCTGGCGGTTTGGTCCCACTGAGACCAGTGTCCGCACTGATCGAAGACATGCAGCTCCGCGTCGGGGAGTAATTGGAAAAGCAAAAGACCCCGCTCTAAAGCCACACCTTGATCATTTTTCCTCCAAAAGAGCAGAGTTTTTGCTATAAGGTTGCGTAACTCCTCGGTAATCGGCTTGGGAGGTGGGGCTTCCTGTCGTTTTAATTGAGCTTCATAGTATTTCCCTGTGCTCATTTCATAACGTAGCTGAACAAGTTCTTCGTCCACAAGCTCTTTATGGAACAGGGTCTTCATGGTCATGGTCCGTATATTTTCGAGACTGGGAGTATATTTTCTGAGTTCCTGTCCATGCCTTTTGGCTTGGGCTTGAGACTCTTCGGACCCTCTGGGTGCCACAGTCCCGCTCGCCGTAAAGATCAATCGCCTGGCTCTGTGATCTCTCAACGCTATTTTCCCGGCCATATATGCGCCCTGCGAGTTTGCGATTATATGAAATTGATCGAGGTGCAATTTGCCGACAAATGCCTGTGCATGGGTATACCTATAGTCCATAGAGAAATCCTTTGGATTATCTGTGTATCCGTACCCCGGCTGGTCAAAGGCATATACGGTAAATCCTGATTCAGCGAAATAGTCTATGTTGCGTCTCCAGCTAACGAATGTACAGACGCCCGGCGCTCCGCCGTGAATCAACAATAAGGGGTGGCCCTTGCCCTTTTTAATGTAGAAGGTCTTTATTCCATCCACATCAAGATATTGGCCTTCTTCCGGCTTTGCCATATGATGTACCTCTCTTTGCTGTGATATAGCAGCCACGACTCTTCGCGAGCCTACAGTCTACTCCATCGCTCTCCTCTTTTGAGCAGGGTTTCGTAAAACCTCCACTCTGCTAATGGGTTGCCTGAGCGAGTCTGTCTGACCTCGACGAGGGATTGGAACTTGTCCAACGCATCCTGCGGAATCGCTTTGACCTTTCCCAAAGATCCCGTTGCCAAAATCATCTTTGCCGCACGTTCCAGTTGGACCATGTTGACACAGGCCTCCTCCAGAGTCTCCCCGGTTACAACCGCTCCATGTCCCTCGATCAGCACCGCACAGTTATCTCCCATTGCCTTGGTTATCAGCTCACCATGCTCAGGCAGCGAACCATAAACCCAGGGAACAACCGGGATCTCTCCGAACTTGTGTCTGTGATGAAAGGCACGAATCCTTCCCCCTGCTGCTATTAGCGCGACCGCCATCGGCGGATGGGTGTGAATGACTGCTCCGACATTCTCTCTGGCCTTGTAGGGACAGGTGTAAAAATAAATCTCGAATCCACTACCGCCGGCCTCGCGCCGTCCGGAAATCCTCTTCCCGTCCATATCAAACTCCAACACGTCATCTTCAGGTACACTTGGATCCAAGGGCGGTCTGATATGCCTGAGAAGAAAGTGCTTGCGGTCAGGGGTTCTGGTACTCACATGCCCCATCATATCGGACATCTCCCACTGAAGAATGCTTATTGCCGTTGAAATATTACCCTTTAATTTTGCCACATCTGTCATAATAATTTCCTCCATCACATTGTGTAGATATGAAAAGCTTGCCGGTATTCTTTCTATCTCCCGCGGGAATAGCTGCACTAAGAAACCATCCCCATTTAATCTTTTGGTTTGAGAAAATCGACGACGATCTTGTGAAATCTATCAGCCTTATCCCTCTGCACCCAATGGGCGCACTCATCGAAAATATGGAGCTCCGCGCCGGGGATCGATTGGAAAAGTGGAAGAGCTCGTTCTGTTGCGGCTCCACGATCGTTTCTCCCCCACAGGATCAGGGTCTTTACCTTCAAGTTAGGTAACTCTTCGTTAATCCTCTTAGGAGGAGACCCCCCCCGTCGTTCTGATTGGGCCTCAAAGTTCTTCCCTGCGCTCATTTCGTAACGTTCCTGAACAAGCTCCTCCGTGACAAGCTTTTTATCGAACAGTGTCCCCATGGTTAGCGTTCGTGCATTCTCTAAGCTGGGGGTGTACCCCCTCAATCGTTCTCCGTGCGCCTTGGAGAGGGCCTCGGCTTCAGGGGAGCCTTTAGGTGCCAAGGTGCCGCTCGATACAAGAACTAATTTTCCCGTTCTTTTATCCTCCAGCGCTATTCTCGCAGCGATATAAGCCCCCATCGAATTACCCACCAAATGAAAACGATCGAGTTTTAAGGCGTCAATGAACGACCTTGTATGATTAACCCTATACTCTAGGGAGTAATCCTTAGGGTTATCCGTATGACCAAATCCCGGCTGGTCATAGGCGTAAACCGTAAAACCTGACGCGGCAAGAGGCTCGATGTTTGCCCCCCAATTGATCAGTGAACAGGCACCGGGTGAGCCACCGTGAATTAGTAACAAAGGGTAGCCGCTACCTGCTTTTATGTAGAAAGTCTTCATCCCATCAAGATCGATATATTGACCCTTATCGGACTTTAACATGGGACCACCTCCTTAGCGATAAATCGAAACTTCTGTAACGTTAAATTTTGTCGTTTCATTGGTGCTTGACCGAAAGGTTTTCAAACTACCTTGTTCCGCGGCCTCCCTTCTTCTAACTCTCAGCCAGTCGCCCGTTGCAATTGCATTCGTTCATCTGCTGAAATCCATCTGTAAAGGCCACCAATGACTATGAGCTGATTCCTTTGCTTATCTCTGATCACGCCCTTCGGATCACCCCCTGCCTTTACGGTCTCAATCCCCTTTAAATACATTTCCCGCGTCATGGCTATACCCCCATCAATGACAGAGAGATTTTCGTTCTCTCTATCAGCGATATGACCCAGGCTGTTCAGCATGACTGCGTCTTCGCCACCAATCGACTTAGGAAGGTGATAGCCCAAGGTTGGGGTATTGGATTCCTTGTATTCCTTGTAGGGCTCTATTTGATATGGCGCCGTCCGAGTACCAGTCTGATTCAACTTCCTGTCTTTTTCTGCCTTATCGGGAGGCCAATAATGTACCCGTACGTGCATCATGTGGGTATCATCGATGGGTACGCTCCATCTTGCACTGACAACAGGTAGCTCATCAGCTGGAGGGTTGTCCTCCCCGGCACTGATTCTACCGTCTCCTCCGGAACTGATACCAGGCATAATATGGGGATGCTCGCGGTAATTGTATTCTCCCTCTTTTCGTCCAGGTCGAATGGCCTTATAGACAATCCCCCACTCGGTTCCTTCAAACCAGGTCCTTTCGGGTTCTACAGCCACAGGCTCCCAGATATCCCCATGGAGAAAACTCGTATGGAAAGGGTCAATGCCGTTCTCAACGGCTTGAAGGAAATTACAGTTGCCGAAGCCTTGAATGAAAACACGGTGCTCGCCTTCCGCCGCTAGAAAGTGAAACCGCGGTAAAAGAGGTGCAGGTTGGGGTCCCAGATAAGTAAACACCAGACCCCCTAGCTCCTCCGCTGGATACGATAGATGCTGGACACTCTCCTTCAGCTTGCTCTCGGGAGGCTCCCCAGGAGTCTCTAAAACATTGCCGTTGATGTCGTATACCCACCCGTGATACCGACACCTCAAGCCCCTCTCCTCCGTGCTTCCGAGACATAGGTTCGCACGCCGATGAGAACAGAAGGCCCCCAGTACTCCAGGCCGGCCCTTACGATCTCGGAAGAGCACAAGGTCCTCACAGAGCAGCCGAATAAAGGTGGGTTTGTCCTTCAGGTCAGCCGAGATACCAACCGGCCACCAGTAGCGGCGAAGGAGTTC
>JAPUHZ010000138.1 GCA_027297485.1 Deltaproteobacteria bacterium | reverse complement strand
GGTGACCTTCTCATCTGCCGGGCTCTTCCCATCCCCTACGGTCTGCATATCGACAGTCACACAGAAGGGTGTGCCGACCTCGTCCTGGCGCCGGTAAAGTCGACCGATTGAGGCGGTATCGTCGTAAGCAGAGACCCAGCGCCTCCGGAGATCGCTGCAGATCCTTTGTGCAGTTTCGACTATCTGATTATTCTTTTTGAGAAGCGGGAGAACGGCGATTTTGATCGGCGCCAGCTCCGGATGGAACTCCAAGACAACCCGCTTTTCTCCCCTCACCTCCTCAGTGTGGTAAGCATCGACAAGGAAGGCAAGGGCTGAGCGGTCGGCCCCTGCAGACGGCTCAATGACATAGGGCACCAGTTTCTGCTTACTCTCTTCGTCGAAGTACTCCAGTGACTTCCCGCTGAACTCCGAGTGTTGCTTCAAATCGTAGTCGGTGCGATTCGCAATGCCTTCAAGCTCGCTCCATCCCATCGGAAAGAGATATTCAATATCAACACACCTCTTCGCGTAAAAGGCAAGCTCGTCCTGGGCATGCTCGCGGAGCCGGATATTCTCCTTTCGGATGCCGTATTTTTGATACCACGTGAACCGCTCGTCGATCCATCTCTGGTGCCATTCCTCATCTGTCCCGGGCATCACGAAGTACTCGATCTCCATCTGTTCGAACTCTCGGGTGCGAAATGTAAAGTTGCCAGGGGTAATTTCATTGCGAAAGGCTTTGCCGATCTGCGCGATGCCGAAGGGGAGCTTCTTTCTTGAAGCCTGAAGCACGTTGTCGAAATTGACGAAGATTCCTTGCGCCGTCTCCGGCCTGAGGTAGGTCTTGATCGCGGTCTCTTTTACCGGGCCGAGAAACGTTTCTAGCATTAGACTGGTAGGCCGAGGCTCCGACATCTCACCCCCGCAGTTGGGGCACGGCCTGTAAGAAATACCCGTGGAACCACAGGCGGCCAATTTGAGTACTTTCTCCGATTTGAGACGGGGAATCTCTTGCTGGAGATTATCTATCAGCTCAGGATAATGTTTATGTGCAAAGACGAGGGTTTCGTCTGGCTTTAACACCAACGCTAGGTTTGGTGCACTTTTACGACCAGGATTCTCTGCCCACCTCTTAAAGTCTCTATGCGCATTCTTGAAATTAACAACGGCACCGAGCAATTCCCTAAACCATTTACACTCGAGGATCGCATCGTCAACCTGATCAGCCCGATACTGTCTGCCACAAGCAAGACAACCAGTAAAAGGATCGGAGAAACTGGCCAAGTGCCCACTCGCCTCCCACACCTTCGGGTGCATCGTGATGGCGGCGTCGAGACCTACCATGTCGTCCCGTAGCTGAACGTTATCGCGCCACCAGAGCTGCTTGACGTTATTTTTGAACTCAACGCCGAGGGGCCCGTAATCCCATGCCGAGCCGAGACCCCCGTAAATCTCGCTCGACTGGAAAATAAAACCCCGCCGCTTACACAGCGACACTATCTTGTCCATTTCTACCATCTTCATTTTCTCTTGCGATAGAAAGATCTCACAGTATTTTTGTTAGAACAATGATTAACTGACATGTATAAATGACCAAGAGCATGCTTGCAAGTGACCGCTGCCGACTGGTACACAAGGAAATGAGCGTGGATGAGATATTCTAGTGCCATCTTTCCCCTTGCTTTGCAGGGAGTGTAGATGATTGGAGCTTGGTTTGGTGCAATGCAGGAATGATAAAAGTGCTTTGGCATCCAGTAAAGAACCCCTAAAACAATTCCAACTGGGAAACCTGATGTTCTTCGTGCCGATGATACCGAATATATTTCTTGATGACCTCTGCCGTCACCTGATCGCCCACTGTGCGCGCAAAATACCCATCCTCCCAAAACTCTCCTCCCCACAATTGTCGTCGTAACTCGGGAAACTCCCCAAAGAGCCGACTAGCCGAAATGCCTTTCAAAATCCCCACAACCTTGGCAATGGCATACTTGGCAGGAACATTCAGGAACAGATGCACATGGTCCTTGGACCACTTCCATCTCTTCAATCTCAAACTGAAACTCCTAAGCGATTTCCCGAAATAGCCCTGCGGCACATTGGCGAATGTCTTCCCGCATAATCCATTTACGGTATTTGGGAGCCCAAACCAGATGATATTTCGTATCGTAGACGGCATGACTGGTACGCTTGATCGTCATGCCGCCATGTTAACACAGCCGAGGCCTGCCTTCGGCAGGCAGAACTTTTCCTCCCCGCCCAAAGGGCGGGACTTCCAAGTTCATTCTAGTGAGGGCAACGCGTTTCGCGTCCAGTTGACGCTTCTAGTCGACCTCGGCTCTAGCGGCGCTGCTGACGGTGAACAGCTCCATTTTGTCGTAGTCATCGTCTGTTACCGGCGAGAGCGCCAAATCCGTATACTCTCGACGCTTCGGATCCTTCCTGACACGCGCACGCATTCAGCTGGTTATCCATACCAACCATAGCAACCGAAGGAACTTGGTCAATGATTTTCAGGCATAACGGGGGTAGAACAGAAAGGGGCTTTCGATTCGCAGGGTGGGCCTGCGGTCCTCGCGCAACTTGAGCCAAAAGAAGTCACCCTCCAACGGGTGGATCTTCTCGACCGTAATGCAGCCGATGAACCACACCATCAGGAACATCATCTTTCCGGCGCTGATACCGCAGGCCTCAGCTCGGCGCATCACGGTTTCCATACGCTCCGGAGTATAATGGGTCTCCCAAGCCAACTTGCAGACCCGCTCCCAGTCCTGTCTGGACATTAAGGGGCGCTCGACAGTGATGTGGTCCAGATCGTATTTTTTTAAGTCGCCGTCCATCCAAACCCCTTTCTGCCACAGTTTCTGGTGATCCTCCGATCCCGGCAGCGGTGTCAGATAGAAGAACTCAAGCAGATAGAGCGGCAATTCACGCTGGATGATTCGGATATCGCGAATGATTGATTCCGGCGCGTCGGTCGGAAAGCCGAGAATATAACCGGCGTAGGTGATGGTTTCTATGCTCTCCCAGTCCAGTAGCATCCGGCGATATTCAGTGATCCGGTTCTGGCGAATTTGACGGATGATATCCTGCGGCTTGATTCGGGTGTTGGCCTCGTCATAGGTACTCAGCACCAGATCAACGTCGTCGCCCAGCACCTTGCGTTCGGCGCAGTCGATCGCCAGACCATTCAGCACCGCCAGGGAGTTCGATGGAATAGCCGAGCGTAACCACTGGATGACCTAACCGTCGTCGTCGTAGTGCGGCGGCTTGAGCATGATAAGGCGAAAGGTTTTGTTGCTATCTGTCGTAGAGCGAACCATAGTCCGAACTCCTATCCTGAGAGAATCCCATTAGGTCCGCGTGCCACAAACCGGAAAAACACCATACCCATTCCCTCCTGATATCCCTGGTTAACTGCCCCAGGGCTAGTGCCCTCAACTGATCGGGACATTATGAAAAATAGCATTGCCATATTGTGAAACACAGTTAAACTCCTAATTAAGAGGTCCGGCTCCGGCTTGACACATATTGTCGCTTATCGGATACTCCTCCTCAATATACTGATTTAGTGTTTGCCCGTTCTGTCCGGCAGTCGTTTCGGCCTTCTCCATGGTTGACTGGCACTGGCCAAGTGGACAATCCGGGAGCTCTCATTGTTCATACCGAAAAGGCAATTTCCTAAAACTCCGAAAATAGATGACATTGCCAAAGAAAAATGAAATCTACGTCCAAAGCAAAGCGGCCGGCAGGGGGGGTAAGGATCATTGTGGGGTTTGTGCTGGTAAACCTGGCACTGTTCGCCACATATCGGGTAGCGTTCCTGCTGAACTTCGCTTCGGGAGGTCCGTCCGGAGAGGCCTTGCGAATCCTGTCCTACGGGTTACGCCTGGACCTGGCGCTCCTCGGACTCGAGATTTTCCTGCTGGCCCTCCCGGCGATCATAGTAGGCCGCTGGTACCCCCGCCGCAGACAGTTCGCTTTCTGGTTTCTAACCTGGATCCACGGTCTGGCCTGCTTCGCCAACTTCCAGTTCTTCGCTGAACGGAACCAGCACCTCTGGGAACTGCTAATCGCCAATGTGACCCGACCGGACCAAGTTTACCTGGCGATCGAGCCCTTTCTTTATGAACATCGCGTCCTGGGAGCGACAGCTCTGATCGGATCTCTGCTCTTCCTTGCCCTGGCTGTCTGGGCCTCCCGTCGCGCACCGCAGACGGCGCAAGTGATTCACGGCCCCCAACGCCGACGCGCACTTGTGTGGGCGCTGGCGCTCCTCCTGCTTACCAACTTAGAGCCGGTGGCTATCAAGAAGACCGATTGGCCACTCGGTTGGGTGCCGATACCCACCGCCAGCCAGTTTTACATGCGCTTCGACGACTACCTGTCGAACCAGACCGTGATCAACCCCGTTCACGATCTAGTGCGTTATTACCTGCCTGCGAATCTGGCCGGCCTGGCTCGTTTTGGGAAATTCGGCCCACAGGCCGGAGAGCTGGATCCGGAAAGGGCTCTGCACCGCACCTTGGAGATCCTGGGACTCACTCCCACCAACGTTGAGTATCCCCTGTTTCGCGAGGTTTCCTCTCGCAACGACCTGGGGATCCGAAACGTGATCACCATCGAAGTAGAGGGGCTTTCCGACTCGTTGGTCCATCACGAGGTACAGGGTCGCCCGGTGATGCCCTTTCTTCAACGCCTTACCCAGGAGGCTCTCTACTTTCGCAATGTCTATCAGAGCGCCGACGCCACGGATGGCTCCGTTTTCTCCACCACCACCAGTCTCCCCAAGACCTTCTCGGAGTTAAAGACCGAGTTCTTTGTGGCTTACGAAGTGAACGGACGTTACGGCAGCCTTCCTGCGATTCTCGGATCGAAAACCTATCGTCACTACTTCTTGCAGGCGTTCCGGCATCGAGCAAACGCCTTCGTGAGCTTTATGGGTAACCAGGGGCACAAGACCCACGACTTCTCCGACTTCGAGACCCGCCTTCGTCGCAGCCACTCCTCGGTACCAACCACTAATGCTCTAGGCGTCTTTGACGGTCCGTTCCTGTCAGAGTCCGCAGAGATTATGTC
The DNA here is from genome assembly GCA_027297485.1 of Deltaproteobacteria bacterium. The sequence goes on along the minus strand of JAPUHZ010000138.1, from coordinate 7,781 downwards.
GTCCTCACAGGGTCCCTTCACCGCTCACCTAGTAACTTCCACCAGCCACTCACCTTGGTCCATTCCGAAGGGGACTCCGGCCCCTTTCGGCCACCGGAAACTCGACGCTTTCCACTACGTAGACACCAGCCTGGAGGCCTTCTTTAAAAAGCTCCGCCACCTACTTTCGGATTTCGACAGAACGCTGATCGTAATCGTCGGTGATCACACTAGCGTCACCTTCGGTTCCGACTTCCTTGAGCGAATCCATATCCCACTCTTCTTTTACAGCCCGGCTTTGGACCGGTCCAGGGACCGCTGGCAGGAACGGCTCGATACGCCAGGTAGCCACGTGGACATCCTTCCGACAATCCTCGACCTGCTGGGGGGACGGCACGCATACGCGGGTATGGGGCAAAGCCTGCTGCGGGACGAGGCCCGGAACCGCGGCATCCTGAGCGGGAATCGTTACTCCGGGCTTTTTATCCGGGACGGCTTCGTCTTTCGCTACGAGCCCTACTCGCCGGCGGCGGAACGAACCAAGCTCTACCGCATCAAGAAAGGACACATGGTCCGACGAGACGTTTCGGAGGAGCATCCCGAGGTCCTGGAGCGAATGCGCCTGGAGTACCTGGCCCAGTACGAGACGGCCCGCCGATTGACCAGAGAGAAGCGCGTCTTTCCTGTGAACGCGGCAACTCACGCAGGAACACGGGTCCTAGGGGGAATGTAGTCGCCGTCGGCTCTGCTGGGATACCGTGCGGTAGCCTACTGCACTGGCCTTTCTTTTCCTTCTTAATACTCTGCCAGCAATAAATAATCTCCACAATCCGCCGATATTGAAGTCTGGAGAACCGCGAATTCAGTCTTTATTGGATTTCCTGCCTTGACGCCTGAAACGACGTCACTCTCCGAGGCAATCTGCAACCACTAAACCAGGGCGGCCAGGGACTTACCTCGTCTGCTTTGCGTGCTCAATCTCGTTAACCATTGCGTTGTACATAATCAGCGCGCTGGTTTTGAGATGTTCCAACGGCGCGCCCTCGTTGCGCCCGTGGAAGTTGATGGGTGGCCCCATCCTTGGGAAGAACAACGCCCCTACGGCAATGAGCTCCGGATGGCCTTTGGCGTCGGTGCCGCCGCCGATGCCGACAAAGTTGCAGTCCCTACCCGTGACGTCCTTATAGGCCTTGTTAACCCGCGTAAACTGCGGATTTGTAGGCAAGCGAATGTCCGGTGCAAATACGTTTCTTGTCTCGACCTCCAAGGGAAAAATTTTGTGCCGCCGGTTAAATTGCCGGGTGAGCTTGGCAAAAATTTCCTCAAATCGGCTCTTACCTATGAGCAACCCTTCGGTCTTCCCGTCCCAGGGACTTTCATGGTGACCAATGGCATAACGGATATCAACCTTGAGAATCACCTGCTTTTTCTCCGTGATGAATTTGGTCACTGCGTACGTGGTCCCGTTGCCTTGTTGAAAAACAGAGTCGTGAGCCTTTAACAGTTCGGGATGAGGCTCGCCGAAAACCTTTGTTCCCCATGTCGATTTGACAAACTTTGCCATCGTACTCACGGCATTGGTATCCAGCACGCCGGTCTCAGCTAAATACGCAAGAAAGTTTACCAGCGAGACCAAAGGGTTCGCACCATCGGCACGGTTCTCTTGCGGGGCCGAACCATGCTGGGCGCCTTTGACGTGGGTTATAAGCTTCAGCGTATTCCCTAATAAAATTGGCGGGTCCAATTTAGCTCGCCGGTATTTTTTATCGTCGAATTCATAGCCTTCGTAATCCTTGACAACTCTTTTGTAAAAATCTCTCAAGGCCTCAGGATCAGAGGCCTTGATGATTGCCTCGGCCATAGTGGGTATCTGATTGGTTGGGCCGGGGGAGCTATTCAGGGACTCGATCCAGAGCTTGCCATGTTTCTCGTTATGTCTGGCAATGGAAAAGACCGGGCGTTCGATACCTTTTTCCGCGCGCACACACCACATGGCATCAAAGACAATGCCGAAGTCGGGTTTTTTCACACTTGGGTCCTTCAAATAATGAGGGGTGGCCATATCGGTCTCTTCCGAGGTGTCAAAGATAAGCTCGACTGTCACGTTATCCAGGCCAGCCGTGCGATCGTATTTCTTGGCCAGGCTGCGCAACACGACGAAGGCCGCCACGGCAGGCCCTTTGTCATCGATAGCACCACGGCCGACCAGGAAATCCATGGATTTTTCCCCCATGTAGTCGCGCTTTTCGATCCGAGGCTCAAACGGCCGCCAGTCATCCCCCCCAGGCGGCACGGTATCTAGGTGCGTAATCATTGCGATCTTGTAACTGCCGCTCCCAAGGCGCAACCCAAACAGCCAGTAATCTTTTCCATGGATGGTCTTCTTCCACTCGAAACCATTGAGCTTGATGTGAACCAATTGCCGATTGAACTCTTCAGCCCATTCCAGTAATTTTCTCTTCACCTCGGTAAGATTCCTGATCACCTCGCGCTCATCGGTATCGCCGCTACGATAAGTCTTGATAGGGATAATCGTGTTGATTTCTTTCAGGAAGCGGGAATTCCATAGCTTCTCGATGGTATCATCGCTGTCCGACCTCGGAGTACAGGCCGTACCTATACACAAAAACCATAAAACCCCTAAAGAAATAGCCAGCAAATTACGCCTCATTGCTGCCCTCCTTAGCAAAAAAAGGACTGAATAGGATGTCCCGCTATTTCACGCGCATCAAGGACGTATACTTTAGATTGAATTGCCACAAGGTGTAATCCATGTGCCCGGATTTTTTTGTTACCTATCTCTCCGACCGGTCACTTCATCGTCGGATCGCTCGGATACGGGCCGCCCGCTGCTCCAGTGTTTCGGCTTCTTCGTCCCGTTTCGTAGCTCGATACAGTGCCGCCAGGTTGTTCAGGCTCCTGGCCTGGTGGGATGGTCCGGCCCCAGTGCCTTCTCCCAAATCGCCAGCGCCCGCTTGTAGAGCGGCTCAGCCTGCGCATACTGACCTTGGGTTTTATAGAGCAAGGCCAGGTTGTTCAGGCTCGTGGCCACGTCGGGGTGATTGGGGCCGACGTTTTTCTCGGCTACTTCGAGGGCCTTCTTGGCGACAACGACGGCACGGTCATATTTGCCCGAACGATAAAGCTCCTTGACCTCCTGATTAAGGATGTCCCATTCAATGCCTGCGCCGGGCGCGAACACGGGCGGTGTGGCCAGCAAGAAGAGCAAAATAGCCGTTGTGATCGTCAGTATGTATTTCATTGGTTCTTGCGCCCACTCTTACGGTTAACGGTTGAATTCACCGACGCGCTGTGTGCGCCCAGTGCAATGAATGGTTAGGTAACAAGATTATTCCCCTCTGATAACGGTTATGATGTCGGTGGAGTCCCGATCAACAAATACCCACAGGTCCCCACCAAATTGCCTTTTCAAAGGGCCATAATAGACTGCCCAAAAGTCGCGACCCTTTAGTTTATCTTCGACGTCGGGCAACCCTCCGATTCCTTCCAAGGATTTAAGGTAACGATTCCATTGGGAATTGTGGATATTAAAGGAAACGCTCATCGTATCAACATCGTATTTGAGGCGGGAAGCTTCTTGGTCTGAAATCGATAAGATTCTAGATCTCGTCCAGGTCATTTCGGATGGATCGGCATGGAGAGAGAAAGTGGTGAATATTGATGCAAGCAGGAAAATCAAAAGAGCAGGCAGCAATTTTTGGCATCTCATATGTGTCTCCTAAAGTCACAAGATTCCTTGTGCCTAACGGTGAACGCTCACTGGCGGGAATGGAGCGCAGTGGAATCCCCGTCCAGTGCAGCGCGTTGTTCGGCATCTCTCCGTTTATTTGTTACTCCTGGCAGTTCAGTCAGATCCGTTATAATTAGATCTGGCTGCGGGTCCTCAGGTGCCAGAGGGCGTGCCTTATTCTCGATCCACACCGCCCCCATTCCAAGGGCCTTCGCTCCGGCAACATCTCTCTTCGGGCTGTCCCCTACATAGAGCACCCGCGGAGTGTCAACATTGAAGACGGCAAGCGCTTTCTGGAACAAGTGTGCAGACGGTTTGATCCACACATGATCAGAGGACCAAACGCGCACAGTGAAAAGTCTCCGAATGCCGGCTTTCTCCAGTTCACCCTCAAAAACAGAGCTTAAAGACCAGACGTTCGATACTATTCCGAGAGGGTGCGACTCGTGGAGTTCCTGCAGTACTCTAGCGTGTGTTCCAGGCACTGTCCCGACTTCGTGTCGGGCGAAAACAGCAGCGATGAGCTCCCGCTCTGATCCCGAAAGATCGCGTGTGCCAGGCATCTCACGAAGGAACCGGCAAACGTTGCCGAAATCATCATAACGGGTCGGGTCGCGTGATGCCGCGAGCATGCAATCAAATACGCCGTCGATGTGAATACGCAGCTCTCCGGGACTAAGCCTCCGTCCACCGAGTTGGCGGTAAGTCGCATGATAGTCCTCGCTTGCCCCGAAACGGTCTACCTCAAACATGAACGTATTGCCCATGTCGAGCAGGATTACGTCGAAATCGTCTATAAATCGCTTGCCCATCTTTTCGTATGCCGAACGCCGCAAATCACCGGCGCCAAAAAGCAGAGCGCAGCAGCGCTTTTTGGCCTCCGAGTGCATTTGCCTTGTTAGGCATTTACATTTATCTTCAATTTTCTGCCACCAGATATTTCAAACCCGTTCGCTTGATAAAAACTCAGTGTTTTATCAAACTGAGGCGATGGTGGAGTGGTAACTTCTAGTCTTTTCCACCCCTTTTCTTTGGCAAAATTCATAGCGCACTCCAAAAAACTTTTACCAATATTTTTGTGGCGATAGTCGGGGCGCACATACAACTCTGGAATTGTTCCATAGGCCCCCTCCGAATAGAGCGCATAGCTTTCATAAAGAGACACAAAGCCTATGAGTTTTCCTGATTTATTATCGTTGGCTAGGAATACCCAGTACTTGTCTTTCTCAATTAAGTCCTTGGCCCTAATCTCTGTTGCATATTCATCATAATTGAATACATCTTCATTTATTGCATCCATAATTTCAGACAAAAGCTCTCCAACCATCACAGATAATTCGTGATAGTTATCTTTGGATATTGGATTAATCTCGATTGTGCTCATATTCTTCTAATGCCTAACGCTTGAATTCACCAGCGCCTTGCGAAGCAAGGGAGCCAAAGGCGCAAGCCTTTTGGCGTCTGGTGCAATGAATTGTTATGAGGCTCCTTGCGATGAAGAAACCAATTTAAGACCCACTATTCCTGATACAATTAAAAGTAAACAGATTACTCTCATGATATCCCGTGATTCACCAAACAGAACCATGCCCATTACCACAACCCCGACTGCTCCAATTCCTGTCCATACAGCATAAGCTGTGCCTACTGGAATTGTCTTCATGGCGACAGACAGCAACCAAAAACTAATTGCCATAGCTGAAACAGTGAGAAGGGACGGAACCAGTTTAGTAAACCCATCCGTATATTTGATCCCGATTGCCCAACCGCATTCAAACAATCCGGCTACTACCAAATAATTCCACGCCATACTTCTACTCCCATTCTTGATTCTTTTGACTCATAACTAGTGAGTATACTGGTCAGTATATTACCGTCATCAAATTTTGGAAAACAGGAGCGATTCTCCTGCCTTCTCCAAAACTTGTCAAGCCTCCCGCGGGGGGGATCCAGCAGACAAAACCTGACCAAGATAATGCCAATATACCTGCAATGGACTCAGGATTTACGTTAGCAGTGAATCTGCTGGGCTAAGAACTCCCCTGCCTCCCCGATTAAGCACGTGGGTATAAACCATCGTAGTCGTCACGTCCTTATGTCCTAATAGCCCTTGGATGCTTCGGACGCATAACCATCTTGAAGGAGGGAGAGGAAAATCTACGGCTGATGAAGGGCTAAGATCTTTCTCACCTTTTCCTCCACATCATCTGTCTCCATCAGAGCGCTGATCATGGCGGCGGCATCGGCGCCGGCCTTCCAGACTTGACCGACGTTATCTTCAGTGATCCCGCCGATGGCGACGATGGGAATCTTTACCTTTTTACGAAATTCTCGTAGCATCGTCAGCCCTCGAGGAGAATAGCCGGTATTTTTCGTGGTGGTCCCAAAGATCGGTCCAAACCCAAGGTAGTCTGCGCCCCCTTGCTCTGCCTCTTCCGCCTGCGGTAGGTCGTGGGTGGAGATCCCAATGATCTTGTCTTTTCCCATCAGCTTTCTTGCAACTGCTAGAGGTAGATCTTCTTGTCCCAGGTGCACGCCGTCTGCTTGAGATGCCAAGGCGATATCTGCGCGGTCGTTGACAATGAAGAGGCAATCATTCTGGCGGGTAAGCCGGCGAGCTTCCAAGGCCGACTGGTAGAATTCTTGTGAATTCATCTCTGTGGCGCGGAGCTGAATCAATGCGGCACCTCCCTTCAGGAGACCCTGAAGGACCGAGTTGAATGAACGTCCCCTAAATTGTGTGTGGTCGAGGATAGCATAGAGGGGAGAGGGAAGAACCATTTAAATGAAAAATGCAAAGTGCAAATTGAAAAATGCAAAATGAGAAAAACAATTTCGTAATCTGCATGCTGTTTTGGATGCGGCGTTAGTCATTGTCTTTCTTGAGGTTGATATGAAGATCGGAGATTTTTTTGCGCAAGGTATTTCGGTTGATACCGAGGATCTGTGCTGCACGGATCTGGTTTCCACGAGTCTTTTTTAGTGTCAGCATGATTAAGGGCCGCTCCACTCTTTCAACGACGAGGGAGTAAAGATTGTCCACATCGACGCCTTTCGTTCTTTGGAAGTAGTCTTCAAGCTTCTGGTAGATAATTTGTTCGAGGGACAGATCGTTGACATCGGATAGGACCCCTCCCTCCGTACTGTGAAACATGAAATCTTTGGGGAACAAAATAAACCCAGGAGAAAGGACTGCGGCGCGGATCAACATATTCTCCAGCTCCCGAACATTCCCCTTCCACGGATACTCTTCAAGGTACTTGAGGGCCTCAGGAGATACGCCGGAGATTTGAGTTCCCATCTCCCGGTTAATCTTCTCAATGAAGTAACTGACCAAGAGGGGGATATCGCCCTTACGTTCTCTCAGGAGCGGAAGGTAGATCGGGATGACTTTCAGCCGGAAGTAGAGATCCTCCCGAAACCGTTTTTCCCTTACGATTTTATCCAGATCCTGATTTGTGGCGGCCAGGATGCGGACGTTGGCTTTTAGGATCTCCCGCCCGCCTACACGGCTGAACTCTCGATCTTGGAGTACCCTTAGCAGTTTGGTTTGAAGTTCCCGAGGGATGTCACCGACCTCGTCGAGAAAGAGGGTTCCCTCTTCGGCTAGTTCGAACTTCCCGATTCTACGTTCCAGGGCGCCGGTAAAAGAGCCCTTCTCATGGCCAAACAGTTCACTCTCCAAGAGATCTCGGGGTATAGCAGCGCAATTGACCGCGACGAAGGGCTTGTTCCAACGGGGAGAGTTGTAATGGATAGTTTTCGCTACGAGTTCTTTTCCCGTACCGCTCTCCCCTTGAATTAAGATGGTGGCGTTGGTGTTCAGAACCTGGCCGATAGTTTTGTAAACCTTCTGCATCGCTTGGCTGGAACCGATTATGTTGACGCCGGGCTCAAATCTCTTTTTCACCTCTTCTTTGAGCGTTCGAAAATCCTGTTTCAGCTTTTGACTTTCTAGTGCCCGTTTGACCAGAATCAATATCTCCTCGAGATCCCAAGGTTTTGTGATATAGTCAAAAGCACCGTTTTTCATCGCCATTGCTGTCATCGT
>JAPUHZ010000137.1 GCA_027297485.1 Deltaproteobacteria bacterium | reverse complement strand
TTATGTCAGGAGACAGGTCTGGTACCCATCGTCGAGCCCGAAGTCCTGATGGATGGGGGACATGACATCGGGCACTGCGAAGAGGTAACGACGGCCACACTGAACAGTGTTTTTTCGGAGCTTCATCGGCACCGTGTAGTGCTTGAGGGAGTTCTGCTTAAGCCTAACATGGTTCTCTCAGGCAAAGAATGTCCGAAACAGGCAGGCCCCCGCGAGGTAGCTAAGGCCACAGTGCGCTGCTTGCGCGGCGCAGTTCCGGCGGCCGTGCCCGGCATCGTCTTCCTTTCCGGTGGGCAAGGTCCCGAACTGGCAACGGAACACCTCAATGCCATGAATGCCCTGGGTGAGCACCCGTGGGAACTCAGCTTCTCCTACGGGAGGGCGTTGCAGGATTTGACACTCAAGGCATGGAGGGGGGAAAAGGCCAATGTTCCCGCAGCACAGAAGATCTTCTATCACCGGGCCAAGTGCATCGGTGCAGCTCGGTACGGCAAATACTCGAAGCAGATGGAGGCCGCTGCTGCGTAGCTAGCCCGCATTTCTCACCAGCCCACGGCTGCGTGCGTGCATCTACCCGAATCTACGGCGTTGCGCTCGGACAAAGGGCTCGACGTACTGTACAGTACGCCTGCGCGCTTTGTCTCTCGCACGTCTTGTATCTCCGGGCATCTGCGCGCCCTCGCTTCGCGCTCCGGTGAGAAATGCGGGCTAGGGGACGTTGGAAGATTCCGGCAAGCGTTCTAAGCGACCTTCCCACTGCCAACCCAAGCATAACAGTCAAGATAAATTGTCAGCGGGCTTTTAACAACTTGGGTGTTACAGCTTCAGAGGATCGGCTTTAGCTGCGAAAGGATCGTGGCCTATTACCTGGGAGGAGAAATCAATGGGCAGATATCTTTTGCCAAGAATTTTAACGTGCTTCTCGAAGAAGCCCACTTCCACACCTTCATCATGGGCATCACCTTCCTCATTCTATCCCATTTTTTCATCGCCACCTCTGTCCGTAGAGGCATGAAATATCTCATGAACCTCCTTACCTTCTTCTCCAGTACGTTGGATATGGGATGTGTATGGCTTATTCGCTACGTATCTCTTCTTTTCGTCTATCTCTTAATGGAAGCCTGGATTGGGTTATGGTTGGGGTATATTCCGATGATCTTTACCCCTCTCTACGAGATGAGGTTCCGGCCTCGCTTAAATTCCAAATAGCTTCTGGGCGTTGCGGTTCGTAGCCTCAGCCACATCTTCTAAGGGCACACTTCGCACTCTTGCTACGGTCTCGGCCACTAAGCGGACAAAGGCCGGCTCATTGCGCTTTCCCCGGTGAGGAACAGGTGCGAGGTACGGAGAGTCCGTCTCAACAAGGATTTTATCTAACGGTAATCTTCGCACCGCGTCTCTAAGAGGCTCCGCGTTCTTAAAGGTAATAATTCCGGTAAAAGAGAGGTAAAATCCCAGATCCAAAAATTCCCTGGCGGCCTCGTAGTCTCCGGTAAAACAGTGGATGACCCCTTGGACCTCCCCCTTCCCCTCGCGCCGAAGAAGCTCAGCCACCTCCCGGTGCGCCTCACGGTCGTGAACTACAAGGGGGAGTTCGGTCTCCCGTGCCATCTGGATAAACCGGGAGAAGAGTTCCATTTGAACTTGCCGGGGTGAGTGGTCGTAATAAAAATCGAGTCCAGTCTCTCCCACCGCGACAACCTTAGGATTTCTGGTGAGATCCTTGAGTCTCTGAAAATCCTCGTCGCTCACATCCTTGGCATCGTGGGGGTGCATGCCAACGGTGGCAAATAGTCCGGGAAAGGATTTGGCTAATTCCAGCGCCGCATCATTGCTGGAGAGTTCACCAGCGCCACCAACCACAATGATCTTTTCCACACCCACTTCTTGGGCGTGCTGGATGACTTGGGGCACATCTGTCGCAAACTCCGCCGCTTGCATATGGGCGTGGCTGTCGATAAGTCCCAAGTTGCTTTTGGACACCATCTAATCTTCAGCAGTCAACTCAATGCGTGGAAACAAGACCTTTGGAGGCTTAACTTTATGACCGGCCAGGAAAAATTCCCCCCATGGAGATGGATGGCTCGAGGCCTCTTCAGACACACTTAGAAGTGTTTGGATCTCCTTGGCGGTTTCAGGAAGAAATGGCAATAGGAGATGGGCCGCCAGCCTGATGGCCTCCAGAAGGTGATGGAGGATTTCTCCCACCCTGCCGCGTTTCTCTGGATCTTTGACTATGACAAACGGTGAAGTCTGCACAATATAACGGTTGGCATGATCGATCGCTCCCCAAACGGCCTCAAGGGCGCGATGGAAATGGAGCTCTACCATGTGTCGCTTCAGATCCTTCTCGGCCCGGAGGAATGTCTCTCTCAGCTCCTGATCTTCTTTAGCCCAAACCGGACCCAGGGGTTGGACCACGCCGGCAAAATATTTCTCCTGCATCGCGAGGACCCGGCTAACTAGATTCCCGAGATTATTTGCCAGATCGGCATTGACCCGGGTGACAAAGGCATCCAAGGAGAAAGTGGCATCCTGCCCAAAGACCATCTCGCGCAAGAGAAAATAGCGAAAGGCATCCATGCCGTAGCGGTTCTTCATTTCCAATGGGCGCACGACATTTCCAAGGCTCTTGGACATCTTCCCGGATTCCATCACCCAATAGCCATGCACGTTAAGGCGCTCGTAGAGAGGCAGCCCGGCGGCCATCAGCATGGTAGGCCAGAAGACCCCATGGGGCTTCAGAATATCCTTGGCAATGAGATGGTGGGCCTTGGGCCAAAAAGCCTGGAAGAACTCCGCTCCACGGGACTCCAACGCGCTCACGTAGTTGATCAGGGCATCAAACCAGACATAGGTAACATAGTCCGGATCAAAAGGGAGCTGGATGCCCCATTGCAATCGGCTCTTGGGGCGTGAAATACAGAGATCCTCTAAGGGCTCGCGCAGGAAGGCCAGGACCTCGGTGCGATAGCGTTCTGGGTGGATAAATTGCGGGTGGGACTGGATATGGTCGAGGAGCTGTTGCTGGTACTTTCCCATACGAAAGAAATAGTTTTTCTCTTGGATATAGGTCGCTTCCTTCTGATGATCCGGACACTTCCCCCCGACCAGCTCCTTTTCGGTGTAGAAGCGCTCGCAGCCAAAACAGTAAAAACCCCCGTATTCGCCGAAATAGATATCCCCTGCGTCGTAGATCTTTTGCAGAATCTGCTGCACGACCTCTTTATGGTAGGGATCCGTCGTTCGAATAAAATGGTCGTAGGAGATTCCGCATGCATCCCAGGTGGAGCGGAAAATCGCGCTGATGCGGTCAGCGTAGGCCTTAGGCTCCATGCCGTTTTCTTTAGCCGCCCGGGTAATCTTCTCTCCGTGCTCATCGGTCCCGGTGAGAAGAAATGCCTCTATCCCCTCGCCCTGGTAGTAACGCTTGAGCGTATCGGCGATAATCGTCGTGTACGTATGCCCCAAGTGGGGCTCCGCATTGACATAGTAAAGAGGAGTAGTCAGGTAAATTCGCTCCATCAATGCATCCTAACCACTTGTGCAAAGAAGTTTTCCAGGGCCATACGGCGATTGAAGTTTCTCCGGATTCCCGCTATGGTCCTGCCGGCCTGAGACAAGAGGAAAAGAATCCGCTCCAAACTATAAAGGGCTGCCTGCTGCTTAATGTTTTCCACCATGTCGAGATTGCATAGACCCTGGCTGCTCCCGGTAACAGAATAAACCAGGATATCCCGATACCACCCCCCAGCCCACTCCAGGAACTGTAAGGAATCCTCCCGGACTCCTGCAAGCTCCTCGGCCAGGGTTACCCCCTCCCTATAACCCCCCTGTATTAGAGAGCCTATCCGATCTGCCCATACCCTCCTTCTCTTCACAAGTTGCTCCATGTCGGGGCTGGCGGCCTTTCCCAGACTTCCCATTGTCATGGCTGCCAAAAACTCTGCTTCCTCTTGCTTCATGCCCTTATGAGAAACCAAAAACCTTGCCACAAGTTCCACCGGGAGGGGGGCAAAAGAGAGACGAAGACAGCGGGAGAGCAAGGTGGGGAGGAGCCTTCCGCTGCTGGTGGAAACCAGAATCAGGAGAGAGTCCCCGGGAGGTTCCTCCAGGGTTTTCAACAAAGCGTTCTGGGCAGAGGGATTCATCAGGGAGGCAGGATCTAAAACCACTATTTTTTTCCCGCCGGAAAAAGAACGGAAGCTTAATTCCCTCTCTAGCTCTCTGACCTGCTGAATGCTGATCTCTTTTTTCCCTGTTAAGGGTCCGACCACGCGGACATCAGGGTGATTACCGGTCCGGACCCGGGCGCAGTCGGCACACCCGTCGCAAAAATCGTGAACCCTCTCCTGACACTGGATTGCCATCGCCAAAGAGAGGGCTATGGTCCTTTTCCCGACGCCCTCAGGTCCTAAAAAAAGATAGGCATGATGCAGGCGGTCCTTTTCCAGACCCCACCTGAGGGTTTCTAACTGCTTCTTGTGACCCAGTATGTCGGAGAAAGGCATCTCTTCCGCTCTCAATTCAAAATGCAAAGTGCAAACTGAAAAATGAAAATTTGAAGGGAAACGTTGGATTCATTTCTTTCAGGGATTTTGATTTTGAAATTTCACTTTGCATTGTGTCGAGTTGCCAGTTTCTCATCCACAATCTTCTTAATCTCTTCGTGCACTTCCTGGATAGGGTGGGAAGCGTCCAGGACATAAATACGGTTCGGTTCTGCCCGAGCTAGCTCTAGAAAGCCTTTCCGTACCCTTTCGTGAAACTCCACCTTCTCCCGTTCAAATCTATCTTCCCGCCTCTTACCGACTTTCTGTTCCGCAACTCTCAGGGCCGTACGCGACAAACCGACTTCAACTGGACAATCCAAGAGAAAGGTTAGAGCGGGCGTGATCCCGCGGCTGGCAACCTGGTTAAGACGTCGGAGCATGTCGAGATCGACCCCACGACCATAGCCCTGGTAGGCCAGGGTGGAATCGGTGAACCGGTCACACAAGACAAGTCTCCCGCTCTTAAGGGCAGGTTGAATGACTTCTTGGACATGCTGTGCCCGGTCGGCTAGATAAAGAAAGAGTTCGGTCGGGGAAGATATCTCTTTCACCCCAACCTCCAGGAGAAATCGCCGAATCATTTCCCCGAGGGTTGTCCCCCCCGGTTCCCGGGTACACAAACAGGCCTCACCCCGGGCGAGAAGACAGCTCTCCAGCAACTTGAGTTGCGTGGTCTTTCCCGATCCATCACCACCTTCGAAAGAGATCAATCGAATCACAAACAGTTTTTAGTTGTTCGCCGTCGGCCGTTGGACTAAAAACCAAAAACTAAAGACCAATCACCGAGGTTTCAGAAGGATAGTCGATCGTCAATGGTCATTCGCCCATCGATTAACGATTGACTATTGACGGGATTTGTCTAGGACTTCCCCTCTCCCAGGAGGAGATTGATACCGTTGACTAGCTGAGTGCTGGTAAAGGGTTTGGTGATATAATAATCCGCCCCCAGTTTGTAGCCTCCTAAGACATCCTCGTACTGGACCTTTGCTGTCAGCAGGATCACGGGAATGGACGAAGTCTCGCTGGCGCCTTTAAGTCGTGTCAATACCTCCAGGCCATCCATCTGGGGCATCATTATGTCAAGAATAATAAGGTCAGGCTTTTGGTTTTCCAAATGGGTCAAAAGCTCCTGCCCGCTTAAGGCGCCCACCACGTTGTACCCTTTGCCTTCCAGAATGGTCTTGACGATGTTTATAATATCCGGGTTATCATCGACCACCATGATAGTAGTCTTTTTTGGGTCCATAGTCCCCCTACCTTTCCTCACTCACCTACGGATAGAGGCAATTCCTGCGTGTTAATCTCATTCCGTTACTCAACAGATTATTCAGTTTAACATCTCTTCTTAATGATGTAAAGTTGCGTTTTCCCTTCAGGAATGGGATAGTTCCAGAGGTATCCAGCGGATGCGGTCGGAGAGGCATGAGTGCTCTTTTCTCCCTGTCAAAATAGCTCGACCCAGGTAAGCATGACTACCCCCCCGTCTTGGTTATCTTCCAGTCTCTTGTCGTAGTGAAATCTTACACCGCCAGCGCTTTCGACTATCTTTCCCACCACCGACCCGAAAATGTTGCCTCCTCCTACAACCTTCAATCTTCCGTCAGGGGCATAGATGACCATATAAGCCTGGCCCCCGCCGGAAACCCTGATCCCCTGGCTGGATGATGCAAGGCTAGATAAGATTTTGAAGTTCTCCGCAATGGTCGTTGTATTAGTGACACCCCCGCCAGTAAAGTCGCTATCAGCAGTTACGTTTATGGTCACCGGACCATTCACCGTAAGGGTGCTGCCCCCGCCCAAGGTGACACTGCTAAAGCAGTAGGTCCCATCAGCAAGGACTATAGCGTCACCACCCGTTCCCCTTAACTCACCAGTGATAGAGCTATAGCTCCCTCCCGTAATCCCGCTACCGCTACTGTAGGGCGGGCCACACGGCGTAACCGAAGGGAATTCACGCAGAGGGACGTTATTGGTTACTGTTCCCGTCACCGTCGCCCCTCCATGGATCGAAACGGTCCCTCCTGCCGTGGCGTCCCCCCTAATCTGAGTGGTGTTTCCCGACAAGACGATAGCTCCGTTACTCCTCACATCCCCATCGCTTCCAGCAGTCAGGGCATCGTAAGGAGCCACTCTGGAATCAAAGCTATCGGTTTTGGCCCCTCCGGAAAGACTGACACTGTCTTTGCCACAGACAGCACATGGAAACAACGATGCACGCTTAAACTGGGCCTCTGTGACCACTTTGGAGCTGCCGGAGGAACAAGGATCTCCGGCCGGCAGGCAGCCCGTGGAGGTTACTTTGATACGCTTTGGATTCGATCCGGATAGAGCCCGCGCGGTAACAGCGTAACTCCCGCCGCTAAAGCTCGTGTTATTAAAAAGCGTTGTGGCTCCCTGGGCACTAAAAACAGCCACAAAATCGTCTGTCCCGTCACCATCCGCCATCTCCTGCCAAGCACGATGCAGGCCCGCCTCTGCAATATAAAAAGCCTGGGTCCTGGTTTTGAGGTTGGCGCTGATGCGTAGATCGATCTGACCCGAGAGGAGTGTACCAGCCGCCACGGCCGAGAGAAGACCCATAATAAGAAGGACCATCACAAGGACAATTCCCCGTTCACATCCTATTCCTTTTGGGTAAGCCATCCTGTCTCCCTATTAAGGAATTACTCCTATTCAACTATTTCTGAAGAAGACATTAGAAACCAGGGTCGTTGTTATTTTTCTCCCCGCTGCCTTTCCCTGGGGGGTTGGATCGTCCACTTTTACTTCAAAGGTGATCTTGACCCTCTTGATAGTGCTAAGGTCGGAAATGGGCTGGGTAAGGGGAGTCGTACTCCCCGCGCTATAATAGGTCATAAAATCGCTTCCAGTGGGGATCTCCACGTTGCTCGCAATTGGGCTCGTAACAGAGTTTCGAATGATCTTCTTGCTAGCAGAATTATACTGATAAAGGATAGTTTCATGAGTATCGGCACAATCGCTGTCTTCGTTTAAATCTGTCTGGATACGAATGGAAGTGGCTGTTGCCGCATAAATCCTATTGCAGACTGTATCTGCATCTGCTTCCGGATCATCAGTCGTAGGATTAGTTTCTGGCGGAGGCGTCCCGCCGGTACTTGGCCAATTCCCTGCATTCCTGATCTCCCGTACCATAAATTCCATGGCCGCACGGGCTGTCTCCAAGACCTCAGTCCTCTTCTCCTGCAATTTTAAGCTATGGATCTGGGTGCGGTAAAAGCCGTAGAGGGTCCCCAGAACCGTCAGGGCAAAAACGCTCGCCACCAAAAGCTCGGCGAGGGTAAAGCCCCGGCTATCCCTTAAACAGCGCCCACCTACGGTGTCATTAGCCTGTAAAAACATAAGTGTTGAGCGCTACGGAACGGCTTACTCCATACTCTGTCCAGGAGACCGTGACATCGATCTGCTTTAAGTTGGCCTCTGGAGAATCGCTTATGACCCAGGTGCGGGTAAAGATAGCTCCCCTAGGGCTGTCTGTAACGGTCTCGTTGGCAAAAGAGCTCTGGGCCTTGATCTCCTCGATCTTTTCCTGCGCCAGGTTAATGGCAATAGTAGTACTGGCACTAATACGATTACCCTGTGTGACCGAGACGGTGTTGACGGCCAGGCCTAAGACTCCGACGGCGATTATGGCAATCGCCACCAGAACCTCGATCAGCGTAAAGCCCGCCTCTGCCCCTGTCTCTGTCCCTGTCTTTCTTCTTGCTTTCATATCTCGCCAATCAGCAATTCGGCGCACTACAGCTATTCAGTCGGCAGATTCTGACCCTCCCGACGCCATTCACCACCACATCAGTGCGCTCGTCCTTAGAGGAGTTGCAAAGCCGGATTCTGCCACTAGAGGCGGTGCCGCGGGAGGTAAAGCTTCTCGTCGAATCGGCCAGGATACTAATTCCTACAGGGAGAGGCTTGGTCTCTAAAACAGTCCCCTCCCGCTGAAATGTATAGGTGTTACTTCCGGCCGAGGAGACAATCCTAAATGTAGTGTTCTCCATTACAGCCCGCATCCGCGCCCGCTGCAGGTCGGCATAGAGCTGGCGGCCGGCCGCATTCAAACGGTAGGTCGAAATTAAACTCCCCCAGTTGGGGATAGCGATGGCTGCCAGGATGCCCGTGATGGCTATGGCCGCCATTATTTCCAATAGGGTAAAACCAGAGCGGAATAAGAAAAGGGACCTTTTTTGCCTTCTGGCCATGGGGAGGGAGAAAATATCTCCCTCCGACGGTCGCTGTCAAGCTATTTTTTTTATGAAATTCCTAGGGCTCTTTGTTTGGAAGGAATTACTTGTGAGGAAATCTTCCAGGGCCGCTTGAAGCCTGTCCTGGAAGATTAGCAGTCGTA
>JAPUHZ010000136.1 GCA_027297485.1 Deltaproteobacteria bacterium | reverse complement strand
GGACAAGGTATTTGCTCTTTCAGGTGCCCGGATGGATCCTCGCTGCTGTCATCTTACTGGGGCTGAGGTATTGGATCGGCCTTCCCCTCTGGATCGCCATCGGAGCATTCTCCCTCTGGGTGATTAAGGACCTTGTATTTTACCCCTTGCTTCGCAAGGCCTATGAGTCTGGCGCAAAAACAGGCGCCGATCAGCTGGTCGGACTTCGGGGTGTAGCACGGGAGCAGCTCGACCCTCGTGGCTACGTTCATGTGCGCGGGGAGCTATGGCGCGCCGAGACAGAATCAAGCGATAGGCCCATCTCGGCAGGAAGCCCGGTCAGGGTCGTGAGAGCAAACGGAATGACGTTGATTGTAACTACGGCGGGAACTGGCGCCACCGGTTCTGGATAAAGGCGATAGTCATGGCACACGCTCCATCGAGGGCTCATTTACTGCACAGGGGCCAAAACTGATACCACTTGCGGCATTTGAAGCGGTGCTCGCATCGACGGAGCTGTTTGCCATACTCCCTGGCGAGCCGATTCACCTCATTCGCCACGCGCACCACTTTCGGCTTCTTTCGATAGCTCCTCCGTTGGTAGCCGCCGTGGCCTTCGTGGTAGGCGAGATAGAGGCGTGTGGGATCCCACTTGGAGATGCCCAGGCGTTCGTTGCTTTTGTTATTATACCATCCGATGAAATCCAAGGCATCTTTTATTTTACTACGACTCTTGAATAGATCGCCGGTTTCAGCGGTGTAATCCTCCCAGGCGGGGTCCTGAATCTGGGCGTACCCCTTGGCGGACGACTCTCGTCCCAAAGGAATGAACAAGAACCACTCGTACGGTGGCTTGGCATTATGGCGGTAAGACGACTCCCTTTTGATAAACGCCATGAGAATGTGAGTTGGGGTTCCCCATTTTTCTTCAGATGCCTTGGCGTAGTCATACCAGTCGGGGTGCTGATCAAAGACCGCACAGATATTTTCCTGACGACTGGGAGGGGAAACGGTACACCCTGCGATTAAGCAGGCCAATAACACATGGCTGATAAGCTGCTTACTCCCGCTCATTTTGTGCCCCCAGAAGGCCCTGCCAAACGGACATTCTTGACATGGTAATTCTTCTTTGAGTACTGTCTCCAGCGGATGGGGATAGCCTCCGTTCAATTAAACCACTTACTTGTGCGATTTAAAATCCTGATGTTAACCAAAGAACGCAAGGAGTTATCTATGATGTTCGTAAGGTTTTATAGCGGTCAAGATGGGCAGTCTCACTTCGAGGAGTTAGGTACTCGCAAAGGCTCAACTCTGTTTTCGAAAACACGCACGAGGGTTGAGGTTGTTTTCAAAAACAACCCACCAAGCCAGGGCGCCGAATGGCACACGGCGCCACGACGGCTATATCTCATTACCCTTAACTAGAGACTTTAAGGGAACGGTCCTGGAGCGCGCTCGTCAAGATGCAGCGTTCAGGGAAGCCCTTTTAAGGGAGGCTGTTGACGCCTTACTTTGGGAGATGTGGAAACCGGCAAGACCGTACAGCGCCAACATCTATCTGGGGGGAGCGTCGAGAATTTAAATCGAAAAATGGAGCAATATCTCACAGGCGGGATAAGGGATCGGGAGTTTTTTACGACGAGAAAACCGTCCATACGACCTGCTTGCGCGTACACGCAGGCAAGTAGAAGCGGCGAGTCATGTCGCGGTGTCTTCGCATTCTCAGCGGTGGATCTCCAGGAAGCCACGAACGAGTCTAGCATCCGCGTTGCCGAATATTGTCTGGTGACCGATCTGTGGCCTCTGCTTTTATCCGCCTTTGCAGAAGACCGCGGGTGTGAGCACGGGGATGAATGCGTTGGACGGACCATCCGTAGCTCGGAGAGCGAAGGAGGGTGCTTCGGCGGATTTCGCCGAAGAAATGAAGGATACCACGGGCTTACGCCCGTGGAGGCTTCATGGCCGCGGGGAGATAGACAGCTCTCCGAGGTCGTGCTGTAGGTTACGTGAGAAGACCTCTTTAGATTTCCGGAAACCGCGAATCGCAAATATCACGCCTGACCCCGTGCCCTGGTTGCTAAATCACCACACGCGCCGATTGGGAAGAATACGTGGGGTGACGGTCTCTATTTTGTCTTTTCGAGTGTGCGGGATGCAGGTCGGTTCGCTGTTGACCTGTGCGACTTCGTGCGCAGCACCAACTGGGCAGAGAAAGGGCTACCTAAGGATCTGAGTCTTCGGATTGCCCTGCATGCCGGGCCAGTGTACTCGTGCGTTAACCCGGTGTCCGGGCAGCCGGACACCATCGGCACAAACGTAAGCCGTGCAGCTCGCATCGAGCCGATTACTCCACCGGGGCAAGTCTATGCCAGCGAATCGTTTGCGGCCTTGGCAGCGGCTGAACGCATAGACGATTTCACCTGCGATTACGTCCGGCAGACCTCCTTGGCCAAAGGGTACGGCACCTTCCCGACCTACCACGTCCGGCGCCGCCCTTGAAATAGGGCGTTTCGATCCACAGTGTCAGCTCTCCTATTGAGAAGCTGGGTACAGGCTGGAAGCGGTGGTGTGTAGGGTCCCCGCTACCAGCCATGTTGCCCTTGACGGCCAGCTTTTCATGCCCCCTTAAACCTTTTCATGTTGGCCGTTACTTCTGCGGGTACATGCTCAGCAACTTCCTCAGGCTTGGGCGCTTTCTTTATCATCGCAATCAGCACGCCCGTGATGATCAGATCGCCCAAAAACATAACCGGCATCGCATCTTGAAGTGTTCCACCGGTATTGAGCAATGTCAGGCCGGTCATGAGCCCGAGGACCATACTGGCTGCCATAGGCAAAAGCGCACGCATCCTCTAGCCCTTCCTAAAAGCAACCACCGTCAGAATGATTTCAACAATAAGCAGTATGTTTCGTTGTAAGCCAGGAGGCGGCGCTGGACCAGCAGACGATGAACCTCTGCCAGCAGGAGCTGAAACGCTGCCAGAATATCTCTCCTAAACCGAACTTCATCTTCCTGCTAGGCGACCGCTACGGCTGGCGACCCCTGCCTGCACAGGTCGACGCCAAGGAATTCGCGTCGCTGTGCCACCAAATGAACGAACGTGACGAGGTATTTGTCCGTCGATGGTACAAACAGGACGATAATGCTGTTCCAGGGGGCCTCTCTGCAAGTGAGCCAGGGATTACTAAAAGGCTAGGGCAAAGAGTAGGGCGGAGCGCAGCTCAAGCATCTTCCTGGGACTGAGCGTTATAATCAAGGAGCCAATCTTGCCTTTCGAGACCGTCTGGATATGATCAAGATTCACAGCACAGTCCCGCGGCATACCATCTGCTTTGGTCAACAGGATTTCTGAGGGAATGTCCCGGATCGTTGATGTGATTGGGGCTATGGTAACCTCCCCAAGGAACTCGAGGGCGGAATCTCTGGTAAGGATCACAACCGGCCTTTTCTTGTCAGGCCGAGGTAACCTGTACCATCTGACCTCCCCTCTCTTCATCAGTCAACCCACATCTGTTCCGACTCCCAGTCGCTGAACTCCCCGCGCTTGACCGGGGTGTGGATGTATCCCTCGCGGTGTTTTCGTTCTAATTCCATTATATGCACCTTTCTGAGAGCCGAACGAAGAGCCTCCCGCGCGAAGCCGGATCGAGTTGTGCCAAGCCGTTTGGCAGCCTTGTCCACTGCTTTTACGAGATCCTCGTCTAGGGTCATCTGGACTGTCTTCATAAAGACACCTTCCTATTATAGCTATGATTATAGCTATAATAACCCACATTCCAGGGAAAATCTACCTTCTTGGTGCCAAAAGCTGAGGCTAATAGTGTCGCGCTGCGGGTATTCTCCGCAGGGGGAGAAAATGGGACATTCTTCTTTTTCGCTGTTTTTTCCGATCTTTCCCACAGGCTTGCCTGTAATCCCAGTTGAGAGGCGATACGGCGTTGCCCAATTGACGCCCTGCCGCAGCTTCCCCAGGTCGGCCACGTCCACCATTCGGCCAACCGTCCGCATCTTCATCTCCTCCACTTTCCCTTCGACTTGACTAGGGGCAGGCTGTGACATTCGAGAGAGAAGATCAGCCAGCAAGTGGTCTTTAATCTCTACGGGTTAATTCCTCGCAGCTTGCTGCGGATTTGAAGAGAGATTCTTCGGCTTTCAGCCTCAGAATGACATTGGTCTGTCATGCTGAGTCCTTCGGCCCTGAGCGGGCATCAAGGACAGGCTCCGCGAAGGGGAAGCATCTCCCTTCGGATACCCCGTAGCTTGCTGCGGGGTAGTTCATTAACTGCAGGTGCCAAGATTCAACTCAACGACGCTTCCATTACATCTTACTACGCCGCAGGAGTTAGAAAGGGCAATATCCGGCTGGTAAAAAGAACGAGTTTTCTCTCTAGAGAACTCTTTTCAAACTCTCGTCTAGTTTCGGGACCGTGTCGTAAGTCGTTAACTCGTCAGGGGAGATCCACTTGAATTCTGTGTGCTCCCAGTCCAGTTTTATCTCCGGCCTCTGTTTCAGTTCGACGAGGACCGGGTGGACGAGCCAGGTTTTTTGTTCGTCT
>JAPUHZ010000135.1 GCA_027297485.1 Deltaproteobacteria bacterium | reverse complement strand
ATCCCGCTTTTTCTATCGACTTACCATGGCTCAACTCTTTATACCTGGGATCACTCTGCGCATCTTCGAAGATCATGGGCTTTCCCGTTTCCGCCACCCTACCGTTGACACCCTGCCCCCGTGGAACAACCGTAGGTGGTTTAAAAGAGTCTGGCAAGGT
Organism: Deltaproteobacteria bacterium; assembly: GCA_027297485.1. The sequence goes on along the minus strand of JAPUHZ010000135.1, from coordinate 24,713 downwards.
TTCAAAAGAAGCCCGTAAATGCAGCTCATCCATTTGGGTATTAAAAAGATAGATCCTCGTCGCATCAAAATGAAATATCTCCGTGATCTTTTTGATCACCTCTTGCAATACCGGCTCCATCTCTAAGGATTGATTGACCGTAGCCGTAACGTCATAAAGGGCGGCAAGCTCCCTGGTTCTCTGTTCCACCTTCTGGTCGAGTGTGTAATAGAGGGTTTTGATTTCCCCCGCCATCTCATTAAACTCTTGGGCCAACTCTTCAATCTCATCGCCACTCTTAATTTCAACTCGGTGATCAAGATTCCCGCCGGCAATGATCTCAACACCCCGATGGAGCTCACGAATCGGTTTGGTTATCTTGTTGCTGACATACGTGATGATAACCGCTCCCACTAACAACCCCAGCCCCAGGAGCAGGAATGCGTAGCGCCTCATCCTCCTCAGATCAGCTAGGGCTGAGTCCACCGGCTCTTCCAAAATGACCGCCCATCCTAACCCACGTACTGAAGCAAAAGTGCCCATCACAGGCTCGCCCATAATTCCTCGGCCTATATCAGCGACAGTGGGATCTACACCCATAGGGTCGCGGAGAAATTCCTGGACTTCATGGAGGTGACTGAGGTTTGTCCTTTTTAGGACCAGCGATGGATCCTTATGGGCAATGAGATTTCCCAGGTCATCCACCAAGTAAGCGTAACCCGCAGAACCGAACTTGACATCGCCAATAACCTGCCAAAGGAACTTCAAGTTCATTTCAGCAGAGACGAGCCCCATTACCTGTTTGGAAGCACCTTTGATGGGGACAGCCATGGTGACATAGGGCTCGGCCCTATCCGTGGCATAGACGGAACTAACGTAGCTCTCACCGGAGCTAGCCCTCTTAAACTTTTCTGACCTGCTTTGATCGGAAAACTCACGTGGAAGATAAATCTTCCTCTCAGAGACCTTCAGAACCTCCATCCCCTTATCGTCCAAAACCGCAATCTCAGTAAAAGAGTTGTCATTTTTTAGCAGGAGAAGAGCAAAGAGCCTCTGTTCTTCACTCCCAAAAGCATGGAGGCCTAAAAAGGTCGCCAGATCAAGCAGTCTTTCCTGTTTACGGTTAATGAATTTTTCGATCTCGTGGGATACCCTGGAAGCAACCTCAATTTGGACTTGGGCTGCTGTCTTCTCTATCTGCCTCCGGGCATAAAAAAAACCGGCAAGGGTATTCGTAATAAGGGCAAAGGCTAAAAAGGCAAGACCGATAAATAAGAGGCGACGGCGAATGCCGCCCCTCTTCCAAGAAAATAGTCCCCTGAAGCTCTCCCATTTCACTACGGAACCTACTCAATCACCTCATCCGCTCTAAGCAGAATCTCCTTGGAAATTTTCAGACCAATGGCCTCAGCGGTCTTGAGGTTGATTATCAACTTCAACCTAAGAGGCTGCTCGATGGGAAGGTCCATAGGTCTAGCCCCGTTGAGAATCTTATCAACCAGCACAGCACCCTGCCGACCTAAGGCAAAGCCGTCGTGCCCGTAGGTGGCCAACCCCCAGCTCTTTAAATTAGGAGGTGGAATCAGCGGAAGCTTCTCTTCAAGAGCCTGCTTAGCAATAACTTCAATGGCTTTAGAAACGGTACGATCGGGTGGGAGAAAGATGGCATCCGCTACCTTACGGGTAATGGTAGCAGTGACCCGTTGTATTTCCTCTCTGTTGGTAACATTAATCTCCCATAGCGTGAAGCCGAGCCTTTTCGCCGCCCTCCGGGCTTCGGTCAGGTGTGCTTGGTAATTCACGCCTTTGGGATTATTGAATGACGCCACCCTTTTGACCCAGGGGGCCAGCTCTTTCAGAAGCTCCAGCCGTTTCGCTGTAAGATCCAAAATGCTAGTGCTGATGCCCGTCAGGTTATTGCCAGAGCTAGCGTAGCTTTTAACAATCTTTAATGGATTCCCGGCACTGAGAAAGACCACAGGAAGGTCAGTCCCCTCTGTAACTTTGGCCACAGGTACTGTGGCGGTGGTGGTTGAGGTAACAATTAGATCTGGGTTGTCCCGAACCAAATCCTGGGCGAGCCTTGAAAGAGTCTCGTAATCCCCCTTGGCATTGTGAATATTATAATTGACGTTTTTCCCTTCTATGTACCCGAGCTCTGCCATCTTTTTTTTAAACCCGTCAACAGCAGGCAGAAACAAATCATCAAGAACAAGGGCCCCGATATGATAAACTTTTTCGGCCTCCACTTGGCCTGCAAAACAAAAAAGGAGAGACCCAAGGATTAAAGCGAGAATATTTTTCTTCATCTTAGTCTCCATTACTCAATCACCTCATCCGCTCGAAGCAGGATCTCTCTGGGAAGGTCAAGGCCCATAGCTCTGGCGGTCTTGAGGTTGATCACCAACCTCAATTTAAAAGGCTGCTCGATTGGGAGATCCATCGGCCTAGCCCCTTTGAGAATCTTGTCGACCAAAACAGCCCCCTGCTGGCCCAGAGCATAGTAATCAGCTGCATAGGTTGCTAATGCCCCTGCCTTGACGCCTCCAACATTGGCGGCAACGGAGGGGAGCCTTGCTTCAATGGCATGGGAAATAGTTTTTCTGATACCCGAATTGATAATCGCATCGGGTGGGTGAATCACCGCATCTCCCAGCTCCCGTGTGAAGATTTTGTCGGCTTTTCTGACCAACTCATCGCTGCTCGTGACATTGACCTCAACTAACTCTAATCCTAACTTCTTTGCAGCTCGTCGCATTGCCTTTCGATGCTCCCGGTAGTTCACGCCCTCGGGGTTCTGCAAGGATATGACCTTTTCGATCCAGGGAGCGAGCTCCTTTAATAGCTCCACTCGTTTTTCTGTGACATCGATACCTGCGCTGGAAATCCCGGTCAAGTTATTACCCGAGCTGGCATAGCTCTTTACGAACTTCAATGGATTTCCTGAGCTAAGGAAGACCACGGGGATATTGGTACCCTTAGTCATCCTAGCCACAGGAACAGTAGCTGTAGTCGAAGAAGTGGCGATAACATCTGGCTTGTCCTGGACTATTTTCTGGGCGAGAGTTGTAAGACGCTTCTTATCCCCTTTGGCATTATGAAAATCATATTTGATATTTTTCCCCTCTGTGTACCCCAGCTCCCCCATTTTTTTTTTAAACCCTTCAAAGGCAGGCACAAATGCATCGGCCGACACAAGGACGCTAATGCGGTAGACCTTCTGAGCATCGGCCGAATGCGGACTCATCAAGGGTAGTAATATCGCTAAAGCAACGAGCCGATGGCACTTCATGCTCAACCTCCTTTTCCAATTGACTATTCCGGACTTATCAGGCCTTTCTCCTCATCTCTGGCGATCATCTTAAAAATCTCATGTTTACTGAAGCGCCAACCGCCACCGAATTTCCTTCCAGGAATCGACCCGCTGCGGGCCAGCTTATAAACGGTCCTCAGATGGACCTGTAAAAAGGCGGCAACTTGCGATGCTGTGAGGATCTCTTGCATTTTATAACACCTCCAAAATTGTCTCTATTTTCCCAAAAAACTTCATAGACGCAGGAATTGTGCCAAATGATGGGATAATCGGATGGATGGGAAAAGTGACTGTTTTTAGGTTGGATTATCTGAATTGACTGGATTAAAAAGCGAAGCCAAATATGACAAGGCCCTGACAAATGTACGGAAATTTACAATTTTGTCACTTTCAGGATGTCAGTGAGCCTTCAAATGCGCCTTGTGCCGCTCCTGTTCCATCCATCAACCGCCTGGGGATAACAAAAACGAACCGGCTGCTCAACTCTCCTGCGGCGGAGAAGAGCCAAAGATTGCTTAATCAATCGCCAACAGAAGGGGTTTGGTGCTCGTGTGTAACATTAACCACAAATCTGGATTTTAGCTCATCGAGCCTATTTTGCTTGGCAATGTCGTTCAGGACCGATAACATACCCACGGTCTTGCCGTCTTCACTTTCAATGACAGCGGTGCTCGCCTGAAGAACCCGTCGGATTTCATCATTCTTACTCGTTACCTCAATCTCTTCGACGGTCCTATCGGTTTCACTACGAAGGGAACCCTTAGCCAAAATCAAGAGATGCTCCTCATTCACAAGCTCATGAATGGCTACACCCTTGCCCTCCTCTTGGCTAACTCCCAGAAGCATCTCCGCTGCCCGATTCATAAACTGAACTTTTTCATCAACATCCACTACTACCAGCGCCTGCGCAAAGTTTCTAATGATCGTTTCCATCCTTTCTTTTTCCCGCACTGCCTTGATCCTTTCCTGCTCGAGAACAACCGTTCTTTGTTCGACCCGAAGAGCAAGCTCCTGATCAAAACGGTCCTTTATGCGACGGAATTCTTCTAATTCTTCGGGAGATACATAGACTTTGCGTGACTTAGGCAGCCTCCGCCTCTCAGAAAAGAGCCGCTCGAAAACGCCTTCCTCCACGCCAAGATCGGCGAGGCTCTCCTTGAGCCTCTCACGGGCCCCTTTACGGCACAATCTAGCGGTTTTTTCCAAGGTCTTTTGATCGCCTTCTTTAAAGGCCCTGACCATGAGATCCACTTTGACCGTATCGGCGCATCGCTCTAGGCCAAAAACAAGATCCCCTGCTCCTTTAAACCCCACTTCCTTAAGGGTCTTCTTGAACTCCTTGGCAAGGTTGTAAATCGCTTGGGAGAAGTCCTTTCCCTCCTGAACATGAAGCGGCGCCAGCACTTCCTTAAGAAAATTTTGCATTCCTTCAACGATTCTTTTTAGCACTTCTAGGTGTATGGCCCGCCGTACCATCGCTTCCGCCACGGCCTTGGGTCTCCGCTCCACCTCATAACTAAGCCGTTCGGTATCAAAGGTGACAGCTTCCTGGGACCCCGTCAGGTAATATTCGATTACCTCCTCCATTCTGTCAATTTTCCGAACCTGCTTGCAGGAAACTTCTTCTCCGCCCTCCGCATTCCCGCCAATCTCCGACTTCCCAACCACTTCCTCCTCTTCTCCAACTACTTGATAGCGGGTCGCCCCAAGCCGGATGTGTTGAAGATTCGCCATCTTAAAGACTTGGGTAAACCCGCCTTTCTCTTCAAGGGTCTTAGGTGGCAACGCCATCATCTTGAAAAGGGAGATGATTTCGTCGGCGTCTGCCCCCTGCTCAAAGGTTAGACTCTCGATACCGAAGTGTTGGCATTCCTTCAGAATTCCGGCAACTCCGTTCTTCTTAGGATCCAGAGGAAGTTCATTGATGATCAACTGCTCACCCACAGACCCCAAAGTAAGGGTGGATTCCGAAGCCAAGACTTCCTCAAGGCTGGTCAAGAATTTTCGGACCGCCGTCTGTGCGGCGGGGTGTTTTTCCGAATAAAAACGATACTGGTTAAGGACAAAGCCAAAAACCTTGACGAGTTTCGCGTATTGTGCCACCTTCTCTTGCATCTAATTTTCCCCTCCATATCGGGCCGGAAAGCAAAATCTAAAAAGAGAATTTTTTCCTACCGTACCCGCTATCTCTATCCTACGGCCGGAGACCACTAAGGTTTTCTTATCGATTAGAATACGAAAAACCTTTGTGATCTCCAATGGGTCCGTTAAAACTGAATGCGTATCTGGATCGACCTCCCCACGCATATCAGGGTTATTTTGCTGGACCTCCTTCCCCAAAAGAGGACAAAGCATACCCGGAACTAATGCAATACCCATTCCGAGCCTTAGCGGAGCCGTTGGATTTATAAAAGATTCGACATATCAGGGAGTTATGCCATTTCCTCCAACACATAGAACATGTTTTTGTAATCCCACTGAGCAGAAGCTGTACAAAGATGTCAAACGTTGAACCATTTACGGCCTTATGGCCTAACCCCCCCTTACTTTCCCACCCTTTGCCAAAGTATACCTAGCCGAGCCTCCTCCCATACGGAAATCCGGCACAGCAATTTTTTTCTTACCCACTCACTCCCTGACTTTTCTCTTCACCATTTCAATAGTCACGCTGCCGATAAAGACTCGACTGACTATCTTGAGGAGCATTCTCTTCTCATCGCTAGAGATCCAAACCGCCGCTTGACGCATTCTTCGCGCATACCCCGAACGGCTCAGGTTAATAACCTTAGGGACAATCTTATAAGCATCAAAAACACCTGCATCCGTTGTAATCCGTTCTCTACCCACAACATCCATAGTGACTAAGTACCGGCTCTTTCCACCGAAAACCTCCATCTTGATGGTATCTCCAACCTTGAAATCTAAGCTCCGGACCAGGTAGACAGCCGAAATGGGGTCAAAGGTTTTCCGCGAGACAAATTCAAACCGCTTTACTTTGCTCCTCTTTCGCCGTTCGACAACCCATTTATTGCTCTTGCGATCAAAACTCGCGATCGTATCAACTTTCCTCCTGTTTTCTCTCTGCCGAAAGACAAAACGACGTGTTTGGAAGGTCTCAGCCGCAAAAATTGATTCGATGGAGTCCCGCATCTTCCAGATGAAATTCAGATACTTCCAACTTCTGACCCGAACTTTAACCTGGTAGAACTTCTCTCCCTCTATAAACAGCGGGGCTAAGCGGATCTTTGCCGAAGCTACAGGAATACCGCTCCAGCTCGCCCAATATTCGGTGCTTTCCCCGTTATCAAATGGATAAAAATGAGGCTGATACAGGGGGGGATCAACGGAGTCCCCGATAAGGAGGTCTCCGGCATGAGAAAGAGACAATAAGGCAAGGAGAAAAATCAGCGATAAAAAACACGAAAAACGGCAGTAAGGAATCCCCGAAGGCGACCCGTCTAAGCTCATAAGGGGTTAGAGGAGTGACAGAAAGGCCCAGGCCTCACTTTTTATTAAAACCCCCCCGTATAAGGGAGCTTGGCCGCAACTTCTCTTAGCTTTCCCAAGTTGGCGCGCAACACGGAGGTCGAGTCCCAGGCGCCATCCAGCAGGGCCTTACGAGAGGTTTCGGGCATCGTAAACGGAAAAACCTTTTCTTGCTCATGGAAAAGGGTTTTCGCCTCAAGATCCAGCGTAAAGATGATTTGAGGGTTGAACTCAACCGCCCTCATGAGCGCCTCCATATCGGCCGAGGCGATCGTAACGGCAGGAATGCCTATCATGACGCAATTGCCGGCAAAGATGGCAGCAAAAGACTCTCCGACAATGGCATGAATTCCAAACCGATACAGCGCCTGTGGCGCATGCTCTCTAGATGAACCACACCCGAAATTCTGGTTTGCAAATAACAGAGAGGCTCCTCTAAATTTGGGATCATTAAATGGGTGAGGTTTGGGCCTTCCATCCGAGTCAAATCTCTCATCAAAGAAGGGATATTCACCCATCCGATCGAAAGTGGTCTCTTTCAAGTAGCGTGCCGGGAGGATCCGGTCGGTATCGATGTCGTTCCCTCGCACCGGAATCGCCGTCCCAGACAGCTGGGTCAATTTTGAAATCGCGCTCATTATTTGTCAATTTGATTTTTCAAGCGTAGTCGCGCACATCTACGATCTTCCCGTTTAACGCGGCTGCCGCGACCATCGCGGGGCTCATTAAGATCGTGCGCCCACCCGGGCTCCCTTGACGCCCTATGAAATTCCGATTAGAGGATGAGGCGCAGATCTCTCTCCCTTTTAACTTATCCGGATTCATGCCAAGGCACATGGAGCATCCCGCCTCTCTCCATTCAAAGCCTGTGTCAAGAAAGATACGATTCAAACCTTCTCGCTCCGCCAGGTTTTTTACCTCTGTTGACCCAGGAACCACGATAGCCCGGACGCTAGGGGCAACCTTTCTTCCGCGGACAATCTTAGCCGCCACACGCAAATCGGAAAGGCGTGAATTCGTGCAAGAACCTATAAAGGCCACATTAATGGGTGTCCCAAGTACAGGGGCGCCGGGCTGCCACCCCATGTGCTCATAGGCGCGCCTCGCCCCCTCAGGATCGCGCAGCTCGTCTGGATAGGGAAACTTCTCCGAAATACCTACGGCCTGACCTGGATTGATCCCCCACGTGACTGTGGGCTCAATTTCAGAACCTGCCATCTCAAACACGTCATCGTAACGGGCATCAGGGTCCGAGGCCACCGACTTCCAGTAGTCGACGGCCCGCTCGAAGTCACTGCCCTTAGGGACAAACTCTCTCCCTCTCAGAAACTCAAAGGTCGTGGCATCCGGGTTGACGTATCCCACAGGGGCGCCGGCCTCGATGCTCATGTTGCAAACGGTCATCCGTTCTTCCATGTTCATCTTTTCCAGGACCGAACCGCCATACTCATAGGCAAAACCCCGCCCTCCGCCTACACCGAGTCTCCTTATAACTGAAAGGATAACATCTTTCGCATAGACGCCCCCTGAAAGGGATCCCTTAATGTCGATTCTCCGCACCTTGAGTTTATCCATCGCCAAACTTTGCGCGGCTAGTACATCACGGACTTGGCTCGTTCCGATGCCAAAGGCCAGCGTACCGAAGGCCCCGTGCGTACTTGTGTGGCTATCCCCGCAGGCCAATGTCATCCCAGGTTGGGTTAATCCGAGCTGTGGTCCGATAACATGAACAATTCCCTGCCGATCGCTATCCAACCCATAAAACTCGATGCCAAATTGACGGGTATTCTTCTCCAAGGCCTTCATCAACTCCTCCGCCTGCACGTCCAAAAAGGGGCGAGATCGCATGTCTGTAGGTACAATGTGGTCGGCCGTCGCGAAGGTCCGCTCAGGAAAGGCGACATCCAGCCCTTTTCCTCGCAACATATCGAAGGCCGGTGCGGTGGTCACTTCGTGGATCAGATGAAGGCCGATAAAGAGCTGAGTTTGACCAGTCGGCAGTATATCAACCGTGTGGGACTCCCAAACCTTGTCGTAGAGTGTACGCCTTGAATTATTAGCCATCTCTCAAAATCTCCCAGAGTTAAATATCATAACTGTCCATACCCCTGAGTTCAAGACCTCCCGCGGGGGAGGCCACATAAAAATATGCCCCTAAGGTTTGATACAATGATCTAATACCCATCGGACAACATCTAGTCTTCTTGCAAACCAAACACCTGGGAAGAATTTTGCGTACCTGATCGCCTCCTCGTATACTTTTCCAGTAGCTGGAAAGGCCATCTGACAGTGCATCGCCAGCGTGAGCATTTTAGGCTCAGTCAGAGACTCCTCATAGAGCATATCGAACTCGTCCTTGAAGGCCGCGAGTAGATCCCGCGCCGTCATCCCTCTACGGTACATCCCGGTATCGTTAAGCCCGCTGACGGCGTTGCGGTATGGGACTTCTATGAGCGTTCTCCCGTTCACCTCGATCGGATAGGGGGCATCGTCATTGACTGCATCTCCGTGCCAGAGAAAGCCCTCTTCAGCGAGCAGCTCCAGGGTATGCTCGGTGTGCCTCATCCCCGAGGAGAGCCAGCCGTAGGGTCTCACGCCCACTAAATCCTGAAATATTTTTACGCATGTTTGGATCTCTCTTCTTTCTTCTTCTTTCGACAAGAGAACCAACTGGATATCCTCGGCATAACTATGACCCACAATCTCATGTCCTGCTGCGTGAATCTTCTTTACTGCCTCCGGATATCTCACTGCGGCCAAGCCGTTGATGTTGAAAGAGGCTTGGAGTTCCTGTTTTTCAAGTATCCTGAGTATCCTCCAAACCCCGCTCCTGCCTCCGTAGTCGTTCTCACTGGCGGTCCTGAAGTCATACTTGCACCTTACCTCCTCTGCCGTAATGGGATTCGATCCTCCCACGTGGCGGGTCCTCCTTATATTGGGGTCAGGGGTCTCGGTCCAGGCCTCTAGGTTAGCCGCCAGAGTCACGGCAAGCCTGGCCCCATTGGGCCATTGGATCTTTATCTTTTTCGCTTTGGAAAAAACATCGTAAAATGAACTGTGCGATGGAATCATGGTTGCTCCCTTACCCAGCGCGAAAATGTCTCGGCTCTTAAAGCAAGCCTATAGAGGAAAGCCATAACCTCGTCAATCCAATCATATTGACCACGGGTTGTCCCAATAATCCATTTTAAAGCACACATCACAACTGCTGGCTGAGGAGATCATAGATCAGATAGTAAAACTGTACCATAGAGGGGAGATAGACGGTCAGAAACTCCTTAGCGGGAAAGCTCTTACGTGCCGGATCCACATGGCTAAAGGCCCTTAGAATCGCCACGTGTACCTTGTCCTTATCCTGTACTGCATCCGCAAGCCTGAGGCTCTCCGTGTAGGGGATTAAAGGATCGGTGCTTCCGTGGCCGATAAGAAAATAGGCCCGGATCGAAGGAATGATTGGGGCCAACGAGATTTTCTTAAGATAATCCTGGAACCGGGCATCGGTCCTTTTAATTAGATTTTCCACCCGGTCCGGATCTTCGTTGATCAGAAGCTCATAAAGATACCTGCCCTGGGGAGTCAAGTCGCCTAGAAGCGCCGTTGCCTCATCCCGTTTTTTCTCCTCCTCTTTTTCGAACATGGCCTTTAGCAGCCTCCGATCCCTCTCGCTTTTCACATAGTCCACATTGTTCTTAAAAAAGACCCACTTGCCGTAAGGCTCCGGTTGTAGGAAGCCTTTCTCATCCCGGTACTCGTAAGTGCCGGTCGTGATAAAGCGGATAACGTTGACGGGATCATAGTAGCCACCAAAAGAGACCAAAAACTTAACTTGATCGCGAATCAACGGATCGGCAGCCGCGATGAGTGTAGGACCGGCGCCGTAGCTAAAGCCCAAGAGTCCCATCTTTTCTTCATCCACAATCTCTCTAAGGGAAATGAGATAACGGAAGGAAGCAACGATATCGTCCGCATCGCTGAGAAGGACACGAAAGGATTTCATCCCTTTGAGCTCAGGGACAAGGACAACAAAACCAGAACGGGCCAGGGAATAGGCGAAGCGAATCAGGCGCGGATCATCCTTGCCCGTCTCGATAATGCCGTGGGTCAGAAGGATGGCGGCTCTCCTCTTGCCATCTCGCAGATGATACAGGTCCGCGGCGATCCTCTCTCCTCCCCGTGAAATCTGCAATCGTTTCACAGCGGGAGACGGTGTAATCCACGCCAGAGTTCCGCGATCAGGAGATTGGACTGTTTCCTCATCCAGGAGGTCCCAGAGAAAGAGGGCCGTGACCGTCCCCAAGCGAATCTGAGAAAAAAAGACGAGTCCGGTGAGGAAAAGAAAGATGCCGATAAGGAGAAACTTTTTTTTCATTCTGGATTCTGAATTTTCCTTCTAATACAAACGCAGTAAGTAAGTTTACATCTCCTCGGTGGAAGGAGCCTTCAGGCCGAGGGAAATGGGCCAGTGCCTTGAGGGCCGCCACCCCTACCCCTTCACGTGATTATTCCTGCCGTTTGGGCCTGCACCAAGTCTCACGTTCGGTTCCCTCGTCCTTCAGTCTCCTTCCCCTCGGAATAGCCTCAATGTAACAAATTTAAATACGTTTGTCTTAATACTTTACCTCCATGAGAAAAAGCCCATACGGCGGGGCTGTCGGACCTGCCCGAGTCCGGTCCCGAGCGTGCAGGAGTTCGGCGAAAGCTGCGGGAGTCCGTTCCTGCCGACCGACTTCCATAAGTGTTCCTACAATATTGCGCACCATATACCTCAGATAGGCAGTAGCCTCGATAGTGTAAAAAAGAAAATCTCCCTGTTGACTCAAGGAATTGTGATAAACTTTCCTTATGGGATGGCGCGCATCACATCCGGCCGCCTGAAAGGAAGCAAAGTCATGCTCGCCCTCTAGGAACCGAATCGCCTCCCGCATGGCGGACAGCTCCAAGCGGTAATACACGTGCCAAGAGAAGCGACGATGAAAAGCCGATGGCCAAGGGGAGTTCCAGATTCGATACTGATACACGCGGCGTCTGGCATCCCGTCGGGCATCAAAGCAATCGGGGACCACCACTGCCTCTCTGATCATAATGTCCTGCGGGGTAAGGGCATTTAGCCCTTTCTGTAGCCGCCAAAGGTCAAGATCGCTGGCAGATATGAAATTGACAACCTGACCTAAGGCATGAACTCCAGCATCCGTGCGACCGGATACGTTGAGCCTAACCGCGACTCCGAGGATCTGTTCAATGGCTCGCTCCAAAACCTCTTGAATCGTCTCCCCGTTAGGCTGAACCTGCCATCCATGATAGTTTGTTCCGTCATATTCAATGGTCAGCTTGATGTTCATAAACAAATAGGGTGTCGAAAAACCTGATCTATAAAGACTAGACCACTGGAATAGGACTAGCAATAGCCTCTTATTTTGTGGAATTTCACGGTCTTTTCTGGCATGGCTTTAGAGGTGTTTGAATTCCTCCGGATATTTGTGCCCGCGGCAAGCCGCGGAGTATGATACTAATCAAAGGGTAGCGTCCCCAGTGTTACCTGTGGTAACAAAGGCGGTTCGTGTGGAGCTGACGACGCGCTCCAAACATGGAAATGGACATCAATACGAAAACAATCAAGAGCATAGATGCGGCGAAGCTGCCGAAACATTTTGATTCCAAAGAAGCCGAGGAGAGATGGGACCGACGGTGGGAAACTCTCGGCATCTATCACTATGATGCGAAACGTGCCCGGGACGAGACCTTTATCGTCGACACCCCACCTCCCACCGTGTCGGGGAGCTTGCACGTCGGACACGTTTTCAGCTACACGCACACGGACGTGATCGTTCGCTATCAGCGCATGCGCGGGAAGAACATCTTCTATCCCATGGGGTGGGATGATAACGGCCTGCCCACCGAGCGCCGGGTGCAGAATTACTATCACGTGCGCTGCGAGCCGAACGTTTCGTACAACCCTGACCTTGCACTCGATCCCGCGACGGCCAGGCGGCGCAGGGAACCGCCGCTCAAGGTCTCGCGCCCGAATTTCATCGAGCTGTGTCACGTGTTGACCAGGGAAGATGAGAAGGCCTTCATGCGGCTGTGGCGCCGAATCGGCCTTTCTGTAGCTTGGAGCGAGCAATACGCGACCATTGACGATCAATGTCGCCGCCTTGCACAGCTCAGCTTCATCGATCTCTTTGAAAAGAACCAGGTCTACAGTGTTGAAGCGCCAACGATGTGGGACGTGGATTTCCATACGGCCGTCGCGCAGGCGGAGACCGAAGACCGACAGGTCGACAGCGCCTTCCACAACCTCAAATTCGGTGTCGAGGGATCCGATCGTTCGTTCGTCATATCGACGACCCGCCCGGAATTGCTCGCCGCCTGTGTCGGCATTACGGCGCATCCGGGAGACGATCGTTATAAAGATCTCTTCGGGAAGAACGCCGTCACTCCGCTGTTTCGGGTCCCGGTGCCGATCTACCCCAGTGAGCTGGCAGACCCGGAAAAGGGGACTGGAATCTTGATGGTCTGTACGTTCGGCGATGCCACGGACGTTCTCTGGTGGCGTGAACACAAGCTGCGCCTCCGGCAAATCGTTGGCCGGGACGGGCGTCTCATCCCGGTTACTTTTGGCGCGGTTGGCCGGGAAAGCCTGGATCCCAACAGTGGTAACAGGTATTACCGAGAACTTGCCGGAAAGACGATCACCGACGCCCGCAAGCGGATCGTGGACTTGCTTCGCGATCCCGCGGGCGCAGCCGCCGGAACCGATTCCCCGCTTCAGGGAGAACCCCGCCCCATTTCCCATTCCGTCAAGTTCTTCGAAAAGGGCGACAAGCCGCTGGAGTTCGTCACGACCCGACAGTGGTTCGTGAAATTGATGGACAAGAAGGAACAGCTTCTGGCCATGGGCAGCCGGATCCAGTGGCACCCGGAGTTCATGGAGGTACGATTCCGAAACTGGACCGAGAATCTCCAGTTCGACTGGTGCATCAGCCGCCAGCGCTATTTCGGCGTCCCCTTTCCTGTATGGTATCCGCTTGACCCGGAAGGACGTCGGCACCATTCGCGACCGATCGTTGCAGGCCGTGACTCTTTGCCGATTGATCCGATGACGGTTTGCCCTCCGGGTTACGGAGAAGAACAGCGCGGCAAGCCCGGCGGATTCGTTGGCGAGTCGGACGTCTTCGACACTTGGTTCACAAGCTCACTGACGCCCCAGATCGGTTCTCACTGGGTGCTGAACGAGGAACGCCACCGTAAGCTCTTCCCCATGGACATTCGACCCCAAAGTCACGAGATCATCCGCACTTGGGCGTTCTACACGATCGCCAAGGCCATGCTTCATGAGGAATCGATACCGTGGAAACACATCGTGATCTCCGGCTGGGTCCTCGATCCGGACCGTAAGAAGATGTCGAAGAGCAAGGGGAACGTCATTACGCCGATTCACCTCCTCGACGAGTACACCGCGGACGGCGTCCGTTATTGGGCGGCCAGTGCCCGCCTTGGCACCGATACCACCTTCGACGAGAAGGTGTTAAAGGTCGGACGACGCCTGGTGACCAAGATCTTCAATGCCGGCAAGTTCGTCCTCTCACAGACAGGCGAGGTGCGGACGATCACCCAGGAGCTGGATCGCGCCTTTATCGCGAAGTTGCACGAGTTGGTTCTGGATACGACTCGTGCGTTCGAAAGATTCGACTATGCCGGCGCGCTGCAACAGACCGAGAGGTTCTTCTGGACACACTTCACGGACACCTACCTTGAACTCGCCAAGTTCCGGGCTCGCGGCGAGACCGGTGATGCACCGGAGGCCAGAGGATCGGCGGTCGCCGCTCTCAGACTCGGACTCCGCCTTCTGTTACGATTGTTTGCGCCCGTGCTTCCGTACATCACCGAGGAGGTGTGGTCGTGGAGCACCATGAAGGAGTCCGCCCATACGAGTATTCATACCTCGCCGTGGCCGAATGAGGCCGACTTCGACGGGATAGAATTACCACACGACATTCTGAGTTTCGACGCCGCGGTCAGTGCCCTTGGCGCTCTTCACAAATGCAAGACCGACGCCGGCCTTTCAGTCGGCCACGAGATCCAAAACGCGCTTCTGGCGGGGAACGCGAACTCGATAGATAGGCTCAGCACGGTGGTCGGGGACGTGATGGCGGCCGCGCGTTGCCGTGACTATCGTCTCGAGCAAAAGGTGGATCTGGAACCGGGATGCTTCGAGGTCCTCTGGGCAACGTTCGCGGAACGCAAGAAGCCGGCATCTTGACCCCTCTTTCCCCTTCTCGCGAGCCTGTATTGGAGCGACTTGTCCTAGCCTATACTCCGCGTTTTATGTCTATCCTCAATTGTCAGCAGAAACGGTTAAAGAGCGGCAAAGGTATGAGTCATCGCCAATGCTCGAAAGCCTCAACGAAGGGACAGGTGTGGCGGAATTCATATCACTACGGATTGCCGGATCCGGAGCCCCCCCTGCGGCTGTAAACGGATTATGATTTTGGTGCACCCTCCGCTCGCGAAGCGCCGCCGGGAGAGAAGGTTTTATAGATAATCTCTGATCAGAATCTCTGCGACCTGAACCGCATTGAGGGCAGCACCCTTGCGCAGGTTGTCAGCCACGATCCAGAGGTTGATCCCGTTGGGGACGGAATCATCCTCTCGGATCCTCCCTACTAAAGTGGCGTCCTTGCCGACGGCGTCGATCGCCATAGGGTAGAGATTTCTCTCGGGATCATCACAGAGCAGAATTCCTGGGGCTTCGCGCAAAATGGCTCTTACGTCGTTGGCCGTGAGTTTCTTTTCTGTTTCGATATTGACTGATTCGGAATGGCCGCAAAAGACTGGGACGCGAACTGCGGTAGCTGTGATGCGAAGGGAAGCGTCCCCCAGAATCTTACGGGTCTCGTTCACCATCTTCATCTCCTCCTTGGTGTAGCCGCCCTCCAAAAAACTATCGATGTGAGGAATACAGTTGAAGGCGATCTGATGGGGAAACTTTTCTTTCTTAAGCTCTTTCCCGTTGAACAAGTCGATAGCCTGTTGACTCAGCTCCTCCATAGCCATCCTTCCCGCTCCGGAAACCGATTGATAGGAAGAGACTACCACGCGTCCGATCCTCGCCGCATCGTGGATCGGCTTAAGGGTCACAACCATCTGGATAGTGGAACAGTTGGGATTAGCGATAATTCCCCGGCGCTTATAGGAGGCAATCTCCGACCGGTTTACCTCCGGAACGACCAATGGGACATCAGGCTCCATCCGAAACTGCGGACTGTTATCGATGACTACACTCCTGGAGGCTACGGCCAGGGGGACAAACTTTTCACTCACGACCCTTCCTGCGGAAAAAAGAGCTAGGTCGAGGCCCTTGAAGGAGTCCTCCCGGAGTACCTCCACAGGAATCTGTTCGCCCCGAAACTCAAGAAACCGACCGGCGGATCTCTCCGAGGCCAATAGACGAAGCTCCCCTACAGGAAAAAGCCTTTCCTCAAGGATCTCCCGTATCTGTTCACCGACCGCCCCCGTAGCTCCGACAAGCGCAACATTATATTTTTCTTTATTCACAATGAGTTATCGGATTAACCTTTCATTATCCCTTTAAGTTATCTTTTCCCTAACCAGTCGCCCCATCTCCTGACAGCCTACCAAACGGCAACCCTTTTCTTGAATGTCAGCAGTCCGGTATCCCTCATTCAACACTTCCTCTACCGTCTTCTCTATCCGATCGGCAGCCTTACCCTGATCGAGCGAATGGCGCAGCATCAGGGCCACAGTCAAGATCGACGCCAAGGGGTTAGCCAAGTCCTTGCCGACGATATCCGGCGCGCTGCCATGGACCGGCTCGTACATCCCCACCCTTCCACCGAGACTGGCCGACGGCAACATACCAATTGAACCGGTGAGCATCGCCGCCTCATCACTCAAGATATCACCAAACATGTTGGTCGTGACGATGACATCGAACTGTTTGGGATCGCGGATGAGCTGCATCGCACAGTTATCCACGAGCATGTGCTCGAGCTGCACATCCCCGTAGCCGTTCTCTTTATGGACCCGCGTCACCACTTTACGCCATAGCTCCATTGCCTCCAGGACATTCGCCTTATCCACCGAAATAACTTTTTTGCGTCTTTTACGGGCCGCCTTAAAGGCGACGTGAGCGATGCGCTCGATCTCAGGCGTTGTGTAAACCTCGGTGTTCACACCCCGCTCCGTGCCATCTGGAAGCCGGGTGACTCCCTTGGGCTGGCCGAAATAGATCCCCCCGATAAGCTCTCTCACCACCAGAAGGTCGGTCCCTTCCACCACCTCACGCCTCAACGTCGAGGCCGAGGCCAGGGCAGAAAAGAGCCTTACAGGACGCAGATTGGCGAAGAGAACCAACTCCTGGCGCAAGGTCATCAGGGCCCGTTCAGGACGAATGGAAAAGTCCAATCCATCCCACTTCGGGCCTCCCATCGCACCGAGAAGGATTGCATGACTCTCTTTGGCCAACTTCAGGACCGGGGCCGTGAGCGGTTTCCCATAGACATCAACGGATGCCCCTCCTACTAGTCCCTCTTTAAATTCTACCTGGAATCCATACAGAGTGGCCACGTGATTTAAGAGCCGAGTCCCTTCCCTAACCACTTCTGGCCCGATACCATCCCCGGGCAATACGGCTATCTTGTAATTCAACTAAACACTCCTAGTTACTCGTTATTGGTTATTCGTATATTCGTGAGCCGATCAACGAGTTACGAGTCACGAGTAACGATTCACAAAATCATGGTCCTTCTCTCTCTAACAACTGTCGATACTGCTTTCGATATTCAAGCTTGTTAAGGGCGTTAATATAGGCCAGGGCGCTAGCCATAATAATGTCGGTGTGCGCCCCCTGTCCCGAGACCCGAATGCCTCCGTCTTCAATCAGACAGGAGACCTCCCCTTGAGCATCGGTTCCCCCGGTAATTCCCTTTACTGAGTACCGCACCAGAGCTGAGCGCGAGCCGGTTATCTTGGTGATCACCTTATAGCAGGCATCCACAACCCCGTCACCCGTGGCATGATCCATGCACTCCTGACCATTCACGCGAATCTTTACCGTAGCCGAAGGTATACCGTTCGAGCTTGAATTCACGTTAAGGTAGAGCAGTTCGTATCGGTCGGGACGCCCGGGAAGCCGGAGGATTTCCTCGGCTACGACCGCCTCGATGTCTTCATCGTAAATCTCCTTTTTTTTGTCCGCCAACTTCTTGAAACGGAGAAAGGCGCGATTCATATCTATCTTATTGAGGTTGAAACCCAGCTCCTTCAGCCGCTCACTGAAGGCGTGACGTCCCGAATGTTTCCCCATCACTAACCGGTTCCCGGTGATCCCAATGGACTCCGGCGTCATAATCTCATAGGTGAGCTTCTGCTTGAGGACACCATCTTGATGGATGCCCGCCTCATGCGCAAAGGCATTAATCCCTACGATCGGTTTATTGATCGGGATAGGGATACCAGTGATCTGGGATACCAAACGGGAGGTGGAATAGATCTGCTCGGTCACCACGTTGGTATCTACGCCAAAGAGGTTTTTCCTCGTCCTCAGGGCCATCGCTACCTCTTCCAGGGAGGTATTGCCTGCACGCTCCCCAATGCCATTGATCGTGCACTCAACCTGCCTGCCACCGCTGGCTACGGCGGCCAAAGAGTTGGCAACCGCCAAACCTAGGTCATTATGGCAGTGAGCGCTCCAGGTCACCCGACTCGAACCCTCAGTTTTCTCAACGAGGTAACTCACTAACGAGCCGAATTCCGAAGGGATCGCATACCCTGTGGTGTCAGGAATGTTAAGGGTCTTAGCTCCGGCCCGAACCACCTCGCTGAACACCTGCACGAGGAAGTCCCAATCGCTCCGCGAGGCATCCTCCGCCGAGAACTCAATATAGTCGATGCGCTTCTTGGCATAAGCGACCGCCCAGACCGCGGCGTCCAAGACTTCATTGCGCGACATCCTGAGCTTGTGCTTCATATGGATATCCGAGGTGGCGATAAAGATATGGATCCCAGGATGCTTGGCCGGTCCCACCGCCTTTAAGGCCTTTTTAATATCCCCTTCCTGGGCCCGTGCAAGGCTCACCACCATGGGACGCTTAACCTCTTTAGAAACACGCTCCACAGAGTCAAAATCTCCCTCGGAAGAGGCAGCAAAGCCCGCTTCGATCACATCCACGCCCAGCTTCTCTAATTGGCGGGCGATCACTACCTTTTCCTCGACATTCATGCTCGCTCCAGGAGATTGCTCCCCATCCCTGAGCGTCGTATCAAAAATTTTTACGACAGCATCATCTGTGCTTTTCTCAGACATCTCGAATCCTCCATCAAATAAAAACTCCCGCGGCATGGCCAACGGGAGCATTAGACGAACATCGTAGAGAGGAAAACTACTGAAGAGCCTCTGCGATCTTCCCCCTCTTCTCCCGTCGTCGCTTACGGATCGTCAGACACCATAAGAGGGGGCCTGATAAAGTATACAAGAGAAAAACAGTAAAAAACATAATCTGCGGTTCTGCGATGGTTAATTTAATCAGAAGGATCGCAGACACCAAGATCCAAATGGGATGCCTCTTTTTAAGATTGAGCTGTTTTAAACTGAAATACTGAAAATTACTCACCATCAACCCCGCGAGGAGATAGATAACCAAGAGCAACACAATCTGTTTGTTGGTTGCCCCCTCCCCACCGAGAAAATAATAGATAAGCACGATCGCTGCAATCATCTCTGCCGCCGCGGGTATAGGGAGACCCACAAAATGCTTCTTTTCCACGGTCCTGACCTGAACGTTAAAACGGGCGAGCCTCAGAGCACCGCAAACCACATAGAGACAGGCCGCTAACCATCCCCAAGTTTTCCACGGCACAAGGGCCCAATAATAAACCAGAATTCCAGGGGCCACGCCAAAAGAGACTAAATCAGCCAGGGAATCAAACTCGATTCCGAACTGGCTCGTTGTCTTGGTAAGACGCGCCGCATAGCCGTCCAGTCCGTCTAGGAGAAGGGCCAAAAAAATAAAGACCGCTGCCTGTAGATACTCCCCACTGAAGGTTGAGACGATAGAGAAAAAACCGCAAATGAGATTGCCGGCAGTGAAGAGACTGGGAATCAGATAGATCCCCTTCTTCAGTTGGGCCGCTCGCACCCTTTGCTTCAGGGGAACTCGGGGTAGCCCTTTTCTGCGCAAAAGCCGGACTTTTGCACCAAAAGGTCTCTCGCCTTGCGGGTCATTGACCCCATTCATGAGAACCTCCCTATAATAGTCTCCCCTCCCCTCACCTGCTCTCCCTCAACCACCTCTACCAGAGAGCCGCTGGGCAGAAAGAGATCTACCCGGGAACCAAACATAATCAAACCGAATCTCTGTCCCCGCTCCAAAGAGTCTCCTTTTTTCACATAACAGACAATTCGCCGGGCCACAGCGCCCGCGATCTGCACCACACCCAACCTTCTCCCCTTGGGATCCACTATCCTCAGGGTATTCTGCTCGTTGCTTCGAGAAGCCTCTTCTTTATAAGCGGCAAAAAACCTTCCCTCCTGATAGCGGACCTCCTCAACCTTACCTTTGACAGGGGCTCGGTTCACATGGACATCTAAGGGGGACAAAAAAATGCTGATACGCGTCCCAGCCCCTTCAAAAAACACCCCCTCCTCCACCTTCTTGATCCCCACCACCTTTCCATCAGCAGGGGATAGGATCAGCCCCTCACCCGCAGGTGGAATCCGTTCCGGGTCACGGAAAAAGCCCACAAATGCAAGGGCGAAAAGAACGAGACCCAGTCCCATCCACTTCCAACCCACGGTTATGGCAAGCAGAGCCAAAAGGGCCGCAATAAGGATAAACGGATAACCTTCTCTGGCAATACCCATTGAATTAGCTCAATAACATTCAGCCCTCGGCTATTTCCCTCCTCTGCCGGACCGCTGATCGCTTGTTTTAATTCCTACTCTTATCAACCAACCGATTTTGGGCCAACCAGGGCATCATAGACCTAAGCTGCTCCCCCACTTTCTCCAGCGGATGGTTTGCCGCCTCTTTTTTGAGTTCGGTAAAGTGGGGCAGCCCACAACGATACTCGGTAACCCACTCCTCGGCAAATTTTCCGGACTGGATATCCTTCAGCAGATTCTGCATGGCCTTGCGGACCTCGGGACCAATGACTTTCTTTCCTCGGGTGAGGTCTCCATACTCGGCGGTGTTGCTAATTGAATAACGCATGTTGGTTAGGCCACCTTCGTAGATGAGATCCACAATCAGCTTGACTTCATGGACACATTCAAAATAGGCCATCTCCGGCGGATAACCTGCATCCACCAAAATCTCATATCCCGTCTGGATCAGTGCCGTAAGCCCACCGCAAAGAACTGCCTGTTCTCCAAAAAGGTCTGTTTCCGTTTCATCCTTAAAACTCGTTTCAATAACCGCTGCCCGAGTCCCGCCGAGAGCGGCGGCATAGGCCAATCCCACCTGTTTGGTATCACCGGAGGGATCCTGGTGTACGGCTAGAAGACACGGCACACCTCTGCCCTTTTCAAACTCGCTGCGCAGGAGATGCCCTGGCGCCTTGGGGGCTACCATGAAGACATTCACCCCGGAAGGTGGAACGATCCTTTTAAAATGGATATTAAAGCCATGGGCAAAGGCCAGATAGTTTCCGCTCTTGAGTCCTGGCTGAATATCCTTTTCATAGACCTCTCCCTGAAGTTCATCAGGCAAAAGGACCATGACGATATCCCCTGCCTCAGCAGCCGCGGCGGTCTCCATAACTTCGACCCCGGTCTTCTCCGCCTTGGCCCACGAGCTACTGCCCCGCCTCAGTCCTACCACCACCTCAACTCCTGAATCCTTCAGGTTATTGGCATGGGCATGACCCTGGCTCCCGTACCCGAGAATCGCCGCCCGCCTGCCCTTAAGATGCTTCAAATCCGCGTCTCGATCATAATAGACCTGCATGAATCCCTCCCAAACAATCGAAGATACAATATCCGCTAATGACCTATTATGTCAACCTGAGAAGCGTCTGTAAGTCGAGTCCGGTCTTAGCTTTATTAAAGGATGTCGCCAATAATCTAACATTGCTTGACATATAAACAATTGAGTGCAAATCTCTAATTTCTCAACCTATCGATCCACCCCCTTAGGACTGCTGAGAAAATGGAGATTAGCTATGGCTATCCAAGATCTTAGAGATTTTCTTGACCTCCTTGATCGGCATGGAGAGCTGCAACGCATAAAGGAGGAGGTTGACTGGAACCTGGAGATGGGGGCCATCACTCGGCACTGCTATGACATAGGTGCGCCTGCAGCTCTCTTTGAAAATATAAAGGGTTATTCCGATGGATACCGTGCCCTTGGGGCACCCATGGGGACCAGCAGTAAGCCAGGCCATTCACTCTATGCGCGCACTGCCTTAGCCTTGGGTCTTGGGCCGGAAACTCCGGTAAAAGAAATCATGCAATCCTACCTCAAGCGTAAGGAAACACCGATCAAACCCATAGTCGTCAAGAGCGGACCATGCAAGGAGAATATTCTGCTGGGAAAGGATGTCGATCTGCTGAAATTCCCGGTTCCCCTGATCCATGGCGGTGACGGCGGTAGGTACATTGGAACCTGGAACACCGTGATCACCAAAGACCCGGATAGCCCATGGGTTAATTGGGGGATGTACCGTCTGATGGTTCATGACCGAAACACGATGGGATGCCTCTTCCCGATGCAGCAGCATATTGGTCAGATGTATCAGAAGTATGAAGCGAAGAACTTGCCGATGCCTGCCGCCGTAGCTATCGGGGGACAACCCGTTATTCCGATAGTGAGCTGTGTCCCGCTTCCTCCATTTGTTAATGAAGTCGATATTGCCGGTGCGCTCCAGGGAGACCCCATTCCCCTCGTCAAGTGTGAGACCGTGGATCTAGAGGTTCCTGCTACAGCGGAGATCGTTCTTGAAGGAGTGGTTCTCCCCAACGAGCGCAAGACCGAAGGACCCTTTGGAGAGTATATGGGGTATGAATCAGGCAAGGCCTCCCCCAAGCCCGTTTTTAGAGTCGACGCCATCACGTACCGAAATAATCCTATCCTCCCATTCTCCAATATGGGAATGCCGATTCACGAAGGACAAACCGCTACAGCCCTAATCAAGGGTGCTGAGATTTATTCCGAGCTGAAAAAACTAGGGCTACCCGTTAAGGGAGTTTACTGTCCTCCCTATGCCGTAGGCCATATGGCCGTAATCTCCACTGAGACCCCCTTTATCAATTTTGCCAAACGAGTGGCCCATGCGGTTTGGGCTACAAAGCCCGGGCTTTTTACTTATTATATTGTCGTGGTCGATGCCGACGTCGATCCCACCAACATGAATGAAGTCCTCCATGCCATCACCACGAAGTGTCATCCGGTCAATGGAATTCACCCGGTCTCACACATCCCTGGCTTTCCGGTTTTGCTCCCATTTCTGCCTGCCAAAGAGCGACTCTTAGGTGACGCGGCGGGTGTCATCTTGGACTGCACCTGGCCCAAAGATTGGCCTCCAGAAACGATCCCTGTGAAGGCAACTTTGGAGAACCTATGGCCGAAAGAGATCAGGGAAAAGGTTCTGGGGAAATGGGAAAGATACGGATTCAAAAGGAGAGATGGCGGTGCACGTTGAAAGAGTTATATCTCTGACAGCTAATACAAACCACCGAGGATATGTAAACTTACTTACTGCGTTTGTATTAGTTTTGACTCGATATCGTCACCGTAAAAGCCGAGCCCTTGCCGAACTCACTTTCCACCTCAACCTTCCCTCCCAGCAACTTGGCCAGCCTCTTCACAATGTAAAGCCCTAACCCTACTCCCCCATGAGCCCTGGTCTCCGAACCATCCACCTGTCGAAACATCTCGAAGATGGCGGGTAGGGCCTCCTGGGAAATCCCTATCCCCGTATCTGCTACCTCAAAACCGACCTTTCCTGACTCAGAAAGATAGCGGGCAGAGACGGTCACCTGACCTCTGTCGGTAAATTTGATGGCGTTATTGATAAGATTTTGTAAAATGCACTTGAGCTTTTCACTGTCGGTGGTTACAAACGGAAGCCCACGGGGATAGTCCCAGACCAAAGTTAATTCTTTACCCAACGGGACATCGTAAATCGATTTAAGCTCATCAAGGAAATGATTCAAATCAAAACCTTTCCGGTCCACTTTTATGGCCCCACCTTCAATGCTGCTTGCCTGCAATATGCTCGTGATCATGCTTAAGAGATCCTTGGAGCGAAGGACAACTTTTTCAAGGACTTTCCCCTGCCGCGGGTTGATATCCCCTAACATCCTATCTCTGATCATCTACGTATAGCCCACGATTGCATTGAGAGGGGTCCTCAGCTCATGCGACATGATACTTAGAAACTCTGATTTCAGCCTATTGGACTGCTTGAGTTCCTCTGTCTGTTTTCTTATTTCCTCTAAAAGTTTGGCATTCTCCAGCGCGATCGTTGCCTCATTGGTCAGATGTTGTAAGAGATCTATTTCTTCTTGGCTAAATCTTCTCGGTTCATAAGTTAAGGCTCTCAGCACGCCGATCACTTCTCCCCGCTTTGAGAAGAGCGGAACTCCCAGATAGCCTCTAATACCGAGCCGACGTACGCTTTCCCCCGTTGGGATGTCGTTCCGTTTCGTGGTATCCGGAATCATGAGGGGTTTGCGGTTCTCAAGGATCCACTTAAATCTCCCACGGACTGTTCCTGTGCGCTCTGACTGAAGCCGCTCTGGCTCGACGCCAGAGATGCCTATAAACTCCGAGGTTCCGTTCTCCATTAGCCTGACATCGGAAACGTCAACCTTAAGAATTTCTCGCACCCTTTCCGTGAGCTTCTTGAGCAGACTTTCAATATCGAGGAGAGTGACATCTTGGCTCAGTTCCTTCAGGAGCGTTTGGATTTCTTC